>JAAMXG010000009.1 GCA_011754245.1 Buchnera aphidicola (Periphyllus aceris) | reverse complement strand
AAAAAAAAAAAAAAAAAAAAAAAAAAAAAAAAAAAAATAGAAAAAAGAAAAAAGAAAAAAGTATTTTAATTTAAAGTAACACTGATTAGCTTCCTTAGAGGAAGCTTTTTAGTATTAATATATTTTAAAAAAATGATATTTCATATGAATAACGATAAAAAAAATATTGAAAATATATTGTTTCAAATTAATAAATGTAACAATATTAAAGAATTAGAATTTTTAAGAATTAAGTATTTAGGAAAAAAAGGATCAATTACAAATAAAATAAATAAAATATCAGAACTTCCTATTAAAAAAAGAAAAAAATTTAGTAAATCAATTAATATAATTAAAAAAATAGTTATAAAACATTTTTTTTTAAAAAAAAATGTTTTAGAAAATAGTTTTCAAAGTTCTTTACAAACAAAAGATTTAGATTTTACTCTATCTTCTAGAGAACCATTATTTGGATCGATTCATATTATTACAAAAGTAATTAATAAAATACAATCTTTTTTTATAAAGTTAGGATGCGAAATAATTTTTGGTCCAGAAATTGAAAGTGAATATTATAATTTTGATGCTTTAAATATTAATAAGAATCATCCTTCTCGAGATAGTCATGATACTTTTTGGTTTAATAAAAAATTTTTGTTACGTACTCAAACTTCTAGTGTACAGATTCGAGTGATGGAATCTAAAAAACCTCCAATTAGAATTATTGTTCCAGGAAAAGTTTATCGTAATGATTCAAGTTTAACTCATAGTCCTATGTTTCATCAGATTGAAGGTTTAATTGTTGAAAAAAATATTAATTTTTCGCATTTAAAATGGATTATGAAGTGTTTTTTAAATGATTTTTTTAAAAAAAAATGTAAAATTAGATTTCGAAGTTCATATTTTCCTTTTACTACTCCTTCTGCCGAAATAGATATTTTTAATAAAAAAACAAATAAATGGTTAGAAATTTTAGGTTGTGGAATGGTACATCCTAATGTTTTAAAAAATGTAAATATTAATTCTAAAAAATATACTGGATGTGCTTTTGGTATAGGAATTGAAAGATTAATTATGTTAAAGTATGATATTTCTAATATTCGTTCATTTTTTATAAATGATTTAAGATTATTAAAACAATTTAAATAATAGTGAGAAAAAATGAAATTTAGTCTTTCATGGTTAAAATTATTTTTAAATAAAAATATTAAAAATAATTTAATTTGTCATCAATTAACTCAAATTGGTTTAGAAGTAGAAGATTTTAAAAAAAGAAAATATAATTATAAAAATTCTATTGTTGGAGAGATTTCTTCGATAAAAAAAATAAATGATTCAAATATTTTTAACATTAAAATACATAAAAATAAAAATATAAAAATATTTTCAGAAAATAAAAATTTTTATATTGGTATGAAAATAGCAGTAGGTTTTAATAAAAATTTCAATATTAAAATTGATTTTAATAATGAAAAAATAAATAATTTTCCTTGGAAAATATTTACATATTCTGATTTTGGAATGTTTGGAAATAAAGATTTTATAGTTGAGTTTCCAAAGAATGTTAAAATTGGAAGTTTTGTTAAGAAATATTTTAAAAAAAATGAAGAAGATTGTGTTTCAATTAATGTTACTCCTAACAGAAATGATTGTCTAGGAATTTTAGGAATTGCTAGAGATCTTTCTGTTGTTAATAATATTTCGTGTAATTTTCCTTCTTATCTTAAAAAAAAAAATGATATAAATATATTTTATAAAAAATTTGATATTTCATTTGATAAAAATGATATTTGTTCTGATTATTATTTAAAAGTTATAGAAAATATAGATTTTTCTATTTGTACTCCTTTTTTTATTAGAGATATTTTAAGAAAATCTCATATAAATTCTGTGGATATAGTTACAGATGTAGTTAATTATGTTTCTTTAGAGTTAGGTCAATCTATTCATGTATTTGATTTTGATAAAATTAATAACAATTCTTTACAAATTAGAAGATCTAAAAATAATGAAAAATTTTTTTTAAAACATAAAAAAATTATTAATCTTTCAGAGAATATATTAGTTTTTGTAAATAGTAAGAAAATTATTTCTTTGGGTGGTTTTATTCAATCTGATTTTGTTAAAATTAATTCAAAAACAAAAAAAATATTTTTGGGTTCAGGAGTTTTTAAGTATAAATATATTGATCGTATTAAAAATAAATATAAACAGTATTATTATTCATATGATAATTATTTTAGAAAATGTAATAAAAATTTATGTGTTTTATCTATAAATAGGATTTCTTCAATATTACAAAAAATATGCGGAGGAGTAGTTACTAACGTCAATTATTTTAAAAATAAAAATTTTATAAAGAAAAATAAAATTATTTTATCATATAAAAAAATTAATAAAGTTTTAGGTTTTAAAATAAATAAATTTATTATAAAAAATATTTTAAAAAAATTAAATTATTTTGTCTTAGAAAAATTGTTAAAATTAGAAGTGATACCTCCAGATTATAGAATAGATATTTTGTGTGAAGAAGATGTTATATCTGATATATTAAGATTTTATGGATATGATAATATTCCGTCTCTTCCATTAAATTTAAATCATATTATTAAAAATGAAAATGTTGTTTTTAAGAAATTATATAAAATTAAAAATTTTTTATTGAATAAAAAATATTTTGAAGTAATAAATTATAGTTTTACAGATGTTTTTTCTCAAAAATTATTTATAAAAAAATCAAAATTATTAAAAATTAAGAACCCAATTTCTAAAGATTTATCTTATATGAGAGCATCTTTGTTTCCTGGGTTAATAAGAAATTTAATTTATAACAAAAATCGTCAACAAGATTCTTTTTCTATGTTTGAAAGTGGATTCTGTTTTTATAAAAATTTGATTAGTAAATCAAAATTTGAACAAGTTTTAATGTTATCTGGAATTAAAAGTGGTATTAAATGTTATAAAAATTGGTGTAATAATGAGAATAAATTTAATTTTTATGATATAAAGTATGATGTAGAATGTTTACTTTCTATTTTTTTAGATATAAAAAATATTTTTTTTAAAAAATCAGAAATTTTAGGATTTGAAAAAAATTCATGCATAAAAATTTTTTATGGAAATTATTTTATTGGACATATAGGAATTTTAGAAGATTCTGTAAAAAATTTTTTTAAAATATATGATGATATTTTTTGTTTTGAAATTTTTATTGAATCTTTTCCTTATTCTTTAAAGAATAAAATTAATGAATTTTATTTATATCCTTATAGTACTAGAGATATTTCAATAATAGTTTCAAAAAATGTTACTGCAATAGAAATTATTGGTGAATGTTATAAAGTTTCTTTAACAAAAATTTTTAAAGTATTTGTTTTTGACGTATATCAAGGTCCAAATATTCCAGATAATAAAAAAAGTTTATCAATTAGGATTTTTTTTCAAAATATAGAAAAATGTTTAACTAATAATGAAATTGATATTTTATATCATCGTTGTATAAACAATTTAAAAAATAAATTTAAAGTTTTGTTAAGAAAATAATAATTTTGTATTATATAATATTTTTATTTTAAATTTTGTTTTGATAGTTATTTTTTAAATCATTTGAAAAAAATTTTTTAAACATATTTTTTTATTTTTACATAAAATATTTAAAAAATTTTTAATGTAATTTTTAAGGAATCAAAAAATGAATTGTGTAATGAATTCAATGTATTTATTTTCATTAAATTCAATTTCTAAAGATAAACTTTCTTTAATTTTCATTGTGTTATTATGTTTAATTTTTTTTTATTTATTTATATTTCAACCAAAAAGAGAAGAATTTCAACAACATTCTATATTAATTAACTCTATCACGATTAATGATGAAATTATGACAAAAAGTGGATTTATTGGTAAAGTATCTAAATTATATAAAAATGGATATTTAAAAATAATTTTAAATAAGAATGTCAAAGTAATAATGAAGCGTGATTTTGTATTAAAAATTCTTCCTAAAGGTACTTTAAAATTAATGTAATATTTTATATAAATATAATTTTAATAAAAATATCATATTTGACTAAAAAATTTTAAAATTTATATTTAATTTTTTTTAGTCAATTAGATTATTTTTTTTTAAAAATTAATATAAGTAAGAAAATTTAATTACTTTTGAAAATATTTTTTTTAGTTTATATATAATACTTAATCTATTAATTTTAATTTTTGTAATTTTATGATTAATTTTAATTTGATTAAAAAATTTTTCTACAATTTTATGAATTTTTATAATTTCTTTTAATGAATTTTTATATTTTTTTTTATCATTATAATAATTTATTTTTTTTTTTAATTTTTTTATTTTTTTAACAATTTTTTTTTCTATATTATGTTTTAATAGTGATACATTTATTTTATATATAATTTTTTTATTTTTATTTTTAAGAATGTTATCAATTCTTTTATTTAAAACTAATATTTTTTTTGAATGTTTAGATAAGAGAAATTTTAATATTAGATGTATTTTTTTATTTATTTTTAATAAATTAATTTTTTTAAAGTTAACAATAGATTTTATAATTTTTTTTATTTTTTCTGATTTATAAAAATTATTTAATCTATTAATTATAAAATTTAATATTTTTTTTTCTATATTTTTTTTTTTAATATGATGTAAATTAATTATTTTTTTAATTAATATATTTAAGTTAAATGAAATTTTATTTTTTATAATTATTTTTATAATACCTATTGCTGTTCTTCTTAATGCAAATGGATCTTTATTACCTTTTGGAAATTCTCCTATTAAAAAAAATCCTATTAAATTGTCAAATTTATCAGATAAAGCAAGAGAAATTCCGATTTTTGTAATTGGTAAATTATCTTTTTCATGTGTTGGTTTATATTGTTCTTCGATTGCTTTATAAACTTCTTTATTTTCATTATTATTTTTTGCATAATAAGATCCAGCAATTCCTTGTAATTCAGAAAATTCTAAAACAAGATTACTTACAATATCACATTTTGATAGAGAAGCTGCTTTTTTTGCATTTTTAATATTAAAATTTATTATTTTTGAAAAAAATTTTATTATTTTTTTTAATCTATTTGTTTTATCGTATAAGTTTCCTAAATTTTTATAGAATAAAACATTTTTTAGTAATTTTTTATTATGTTTTAATAAATTTTTTGTATCTTGTTTTATAAAAAAAATAATATCTTGTAATTTAGATTCTATTACAGATTTATATTCTGATATTATTTTTTTATAATTTTTTGTTTTTAAATTTATTATAAAAATAAAATATGAATTGAGTTTTCCATCTTTTTGAAATAATGGAAAAGATTTTAAATGTTTTTCAAGGATATGAATTATAATTTTTTGTGGAATAATAAGATATTTTTTTTTAAAATTAGAAATTAAAGATTTTGGTTGTTCTACTAGAGAGTTTACTTCGTTTAATAAATTTTTATTTATTTTTAAATAACTTTTATTTTTATTTTTTAAATTTTTTATTTGATTGAGAATTATTTTTTTTCTTTTTTTATAATCTACATAAATTTTTCCTTTTTTTAATAAAATATTTTCATAATTTTTTGCATGTGAAATTTTTATTTTAGAAAAATTATTACTTAAAGTGTTTTGTGAATAATTATTAGTTTTTAAATTAAAAACTTTATATGGAATTACTTTATTATTTAATAACATAATAATATTTCTAACTGGTCTTATGAATTTATATTTTTTTTTTTTCCATTTCATAAAATGTGGATGGGATATTTTATAAATAGATTTTTTTGTAATTTTTGGAAGAATTTTTTCATATTTTTTATTTTTTATTTTTTTTTTAAAACATATCCATTCTTTTTTTTTTTTTTTATATATTTCAATTTTTTTTTTATTAATTTTAAATTTATGGATCCATGATAAAGCTGGTTTTGTAAATTTTCCAAATTTATCAAATGAAATAAGTACTGGTGGACCTTGTTTAATTATAATTTTTTTTTTTTTTTCATATGAAATATTTTTAATTTTTATTGCTAATTTTCTATGCGTTGCAAACCACTTTATTTTTTTATAAGTTATGTCTTGTTTTTTTAATATTTCTATATATTTTTTATAAAATAATTTAGCAATTTTTTTTAATGAATTTGCAGGAATATCTTCAACTCTTATTTCAACTAAGAATGTTTTTTTTTTCATAAATTTACTCTTTTTATATTTTTATTTATTTTTTTTTTTTTTTTGATAAGATATTGCAATTTTTTTTATAATTTTTCTAATTTTAAATATATAATTTTGTCTTTCTGTTGAAGATATTAATTTTCTAGAATCTAATAAATTAAAAAAATGTATAGCTTGTAATATATTTTCATATGAAGGAATTAAGAGTTTATTTTTTATTTTTAAAAGTCTTTTAGATTCAACATAATATAGTTTAAAAATTTTAAATAAAAAATTTTTATTAGATTCTTTTAAATTATATTTTGATTGTTCAATTTCGTTTTTATAAAATAAATTTTTATAAGTAATTTTTTTGAAA
The DNA here is from genome assembly GCA_011754245.1 of Buchnera aphidicola (Periphyllus aceris). Classification (GTDB taxonomy): domain Bacteria; phylum Pseudomonadota; class Gammaproteobacteria; order Enterobacterales; family Enterobacteriaceae; genus Buchnera_J; species Buchnera_J aphidicola_BF. The sequence continues at coordinate 3,393 of JAAMXG010000009.1, read as the reverse complement.
TTGTTTTTATGCCATATTATTTGATATATATTATGAATTTTTTGTATATGTGTTGCTAATCTTTCTAATCCATATGTAATTTCTACTGCTATAGGAGAGCAATTAATGGTTCCAATTTGTTGAAAATATGTAAATTGAGTGATTTCTATTCCATTTAACCAAACTTCCCATCCTACTCCAGAAGCTCCTAAAGTTGGATTTTTCCAATTATCTTCAATAAATTTTAAGTCATTATTTTTTAGATTAATGTTTAAATTTTTTAATGATTTTAAGTATATTTTTTGAATGTTATGAGGCGCTGGTTTTAGAATAACTTGAAATTGATAGTAATGTTGTAATCTACTTTTATTTTTTCCAATTCTTCCGTCAGTTGGTCTTCTAGATGCTTGTGTATATGCAAAAGAAATATTTTTTTTTTTTAGACATGAAAAAAATGTTTTAGGGTGAAACGTTCCAGCTCCTACAGGCATGTCAAATGGTTGTAATATTATACAACCTTGTTTATTCCAAAAATTTTTTAGGTTTAATATAATTTCATAAAAAGTTTTTTTTTTATTATTCATAGTTTCCTTAAATGATTTTTTTTAAATTTTAAAAATATTTTTAAATTTTGGTATAAAATAAACTTGTTAAATTTAAAAAATTTAAATTATATATGATAAAATATTACTATAAAATAAATAATATATTTTTTGAAGATTAATTATTTTTCTTTTTTTTATATTGTAAATTATAAGAATTTTTTTAATTATGTTATTAAAATTAGTTTATTATTAATTATATATTTTTTATATTTAATTTTTTTAGAATTCAAAATTATTTTTTATTGGAAATAAATAATGAAATATATTGGACCTCATGTTAGTATTTCTGGAGGAATTGTTAAAGCTATCAAACAATCTTTTGAATTGAAAGCAACAGCTATTGGTTTTTTTATTAAAAATCCATTACGTTGGAATGTTCCTGATGTTACAAATAAATCTATTAGAGATTTTAAAGTAACTTGCAAAAAATATAATTATTTGATGAAACAAATTTTGCCACATAGTGGTTTTTTAATTAATTTAGGTCATCCGAATAAAGTTTTATTACAAAAATCTCGTGATTCTTTGATAGATGAAGTAATTCGGTGTAATCAATTAGGTTTGAATTATTTAAATTTTCATCCTGGGAGTCACTTAGGAAAGATTTCTAAAAAAAAATGCTTAAGTAGAATTTCTAAATCAATAAATTATGTTTTAGAAAGAACTGAAAATGTTATTTTAGTTATTGAAAATACTGCTGGACAAGGCACTAATTTAGGTTATTGTTTTGAACATTTATCAGATATTTTAGAAAATGTAAAAAATAAAAATCGTGTTGGAGTATGTATTGATACATGTCATTTGTTTGCTTCAGGATATGATATTAGAGATTTTAATAATTATTTAAAAACTTTTGATCTTTTTGAAAAATATATTGGATTTAATTATTTAAAAGGTATTCATTTAAATGATTCTAAAAATATTTTAGGTAGTCGAAAGGATAGACATGAAAATTTAGGTTTAGGATGTATTGGAAAAAATTTTTTTAAAATTATAATTCAAGATACACGATTTAATGATAAACCAATTATTTTAGAGACAATAAATAATTTATTATGGCCTAAAGAAATTTCTTGGTTAAAATTACAAGAATCTTTTGTAATTTAAAATTTATATTTTATTTGAAAATAATTTTTAAAATTTTTTGAATTGATAATTTTGAGAGAAAAAATATGATTACTCTTTATGGAATTAAAAGAAAAAAGAATGGTACTAATAATAGTAGGAAATTACGTTTAAAAAATAATTTTCCTTCTATTATTTATGGGAAAAACAAAAAGTCTTTATTGATTCAATTAAAACAAAACGATGTAATTAATTTATTCAATAAAAATGTTTTAATTAATAAAGTTATAAATTTAATAATAAATAAAAAGAAAAATAAAGTTTTTTTAAAAGAAGTACAAAGACATCCTATTAAACATAAATTTTTACATATTGATTTTATATGGATATAAATTTTTAAATAAATTTAAAAGGCACGTAATATTAATTAATTTCGTTTTATTTCGATATTTAATGTTATTATTTAGGTAATTTTACCCGTGCCATTTTTTTAAATTAGTTTAAATGTTCAAAATAATTTTTATTTAAAAATAAAATATTTTAATAATTGAAGACCTTAAAATTATCATTTTTTCATTAAATTGTAATACAATAATATTGATAATTCCAATTATTAAAATTATTTTTGGAATCCAAGAAAAATTTTTTTTCACTAAAAAAGAAGTAATGTGATCATCTTTTTTATTTTTTATAATTTTAAAAATAATCCATATACTTATTAAAATTATTATTATATTAAATATAAAGAATTTTTTAAAATAGTTATTTTCATTATTATCTGGAATATTAATTAATAATACTGTTAAAATTCCAGGAATTAAATATAAAATTGGCCATATAATACAGCTAAATAAATTTGGAAAAAAAAATTTTTTTGCGAAAGGTATATCTAACATTCCTGATAAGATTGGAATAATTGGTCTAGTTGGTCCGATAAATTTTCCAAAAAATATTGTTAGCCCGCTATATTTATTTAATGTTTTAATCATTTTTTCTATAATAATGTTGTATTTTTTAAATATTTTTAATTTGTAAATCCAGTTTTTAAATTTAAAACCAATGAAATAAGATGTCCAATCTCCTAATAAACATCCTATTGTTGAGGCAATCCAAGAAGGATAAAATTTTTCATGTGAATTAGCAATGATAGCTCCAAAAGTTGACATTATCATCATTCCAGGTATAAATAAACCAATTATTGCTAGAGATTCTATAAAAGATATAAATGCTATTATTAAACAAAAATAAATTAATGGTTGACTAGATATATAATTAAATAATAGTTCCATATTTTTTATTCCACTTTCGAAATATAAATTATTTAAATATTTTATATGAATTTATATAATAAGAGAAATATTTAAATGATAAATAATTTATATTTAAATAAAAATTATTTTTTAATATTTATATTTTTGAAATGTTAAATTTTGAAGTAAGAGTTAAATTATAATAAAATAATAAAATTTTTTAAAAAATTTAATTAAATTTTTTTTAAAAAAAGATTTTTTAAAATTATACAAAACTAATTTTTTTTATATGTATAAAATTTTATTTTTTAATTAAAATTTATTTTATTTTTTTAAAATTTTTAAAATATATTATGATATAAATTTTTATATATTTTTTTAAAATTTTAAAATATTTTATTTTTTCATTTTTATTTTTTTTTTTTTTTTTTTTTTTTTTTTTTTTTTTTTTTTTTTTTTTTTTTTTTTTTTTTTTTTTTTTTTTTTTTTTTTTT
>JAAMXG010000008.1 GCA_011754245.1 Buchnera aphidicola (Periphyllus aceris) | reverse complement strand
AAAAAAAAAAAAAAAAAAAAAAAAAAAAAAAAAAAAAAAAAAAAAAAAAAAAAAAAAAAAAAAAAAAAAAAAAAAAAAAAAAAAAAAAAATAAAAAAAAATAAAAAATCTCTCTATTTAATCTACTAAAAACTTCTATGAATTCTGTAACATTCCTTTTAATAAATCTATAAATACAAATCTTTAATTTTATTCAAAATACTTCTATTATTTTAAAATAAAATATATATTTTTTCAAAAAAATATAATTTAAAAAAAAATACTACTTAAAAAATATACAAAATAAAAATAAAAAAAAAAGTTCTAAAATATTAAATTAAATATTTTGATATATATAAAAATATACATTTAAAATATCCGTTTCTAAAATATTAAAATTTCTTTAAAAAATAAAATATTCAAATAATTTTTTATATTTTTTATAAAATAAATTGAGAAAAATTATTTATTTTTATTTTAAAATATCAAAAATTCTTTAAAAAAAGTTCTAATATATAAAAATATCAAAAAAAATATGTTTTTTTATAAAAATTTCAATAAAATTCCAATAAATTCATATAATTTTTCTTTAAATCTAAACTAAAAAATCTTCCAAAAAATTTATTTATAAATTTAACTATACTTATAAATTTAAAAATTTCACATTTAAATTTTTATCTTTATTATTTATTTTTTTTTTTTTTTTATTATAACAATATTTTTCTATATTTCCTAAGATATTTAAACTTTTAATGATTAATTTTATAAAAATAATTCAAAGAACTATTCCTAATAAACGTAAAACTAATAAAAAAAATATATTTATCAAATTTCTTATATATAAAACTAAAATTTTTTTATAAAAAATAATTTTTTAATTTAAAAATATTTTTTTTTAAAATTTTCTATTTAAAAAAAATTTCAATTTAAAAATTATTTAATTTTGGAAAAAATAATATATTCATATTTTGACATAATTAAATTTAATCTAAATACACTAGTAGAAAAAAATACAATTTCATTATTATTATCATACGCTAAAGAAACATAATTTTCTTTTTTAAATTTTTCAAATAATTTTAAATTTTTGCAAGATACCCATCTAATTAAAGATATATTTATTTTTCTATATTTTGCTAAAACTTTATATTCAAATTTTAATCTTTCTAAAATCACATCGAATTGTAAACGACCAATTACACCTAAAATTAAAGAATTATTACAAAATGGTTTAAAAAGATGCACAACTCCTTCTTCTGATAGTTGTTTTAAACCACGTAATAATTTTTTTTGATTAAAAGAATTTTTTAAATAAATAGATTGAAAAAGTTCAGGAGAAAATTTTGGAATTTCTAAAAAATTAATAATTTCTCCTTCTGTAAAAGTATCTCCTATTTTTATATTTCCTTTATTATATATTCCAATGATATCACCTGGATAAGCTTGAGTAATAATTAATCTTTCACCAGCAAGAAAATTTACTGCATTATGAATTATATTAATTGTATTTGTTCTAACATGATATAATTTCATACCTTTAATATATTTTCCAGAAACTATCCTAATAAAAGCAATTCTATCATGATGTTTTAAATTCATGTTAGCCTGAATTTTAAAAACAAAACCTGAAAATTTTTTTTCTATTGAATGAACTTTTCTTGTAGAACTATTTCTAAATTTTGGATAAGGACCCCATTTAATTAAACTTTTTAAAACATTATCTATTCCAAAATTACTTAAAGCGCTTCCAAAAAATATTGGAGTTTCAATTCCATTTAAAAAATTTCTTTTATTTAAAGAACCATAACAAGACTGAATTAAATTTAAATCTTTTTTTAACTTAAAAATTTCACTATTTGAAAAATAATTTTTTAATATAATATTATTTAAATCATAATAAATTTTAATATAATTTTTATTTTTTTTAAATAAATTTGTATCATATAAAGAAACTTTATTAGTATCAATATCTACTAATCCTTTAAAATCTTTTCCGCTACCAATCGGATAATTTATTGGAACACAAAAAATTTTTAATTTCTTTTCAATATCATCTAAAATTTTAATAACATTATGAGAATCTCTATCTAATTTATTGATAAAAGTAATAATAGGAATATTTTTTAAACGAGCTACTTTCATTAACTTTTTAGTTCTTTTTTCAACACTTTTAGAAGCATCAATAATTATAATACAACAATCTACTGAAGTTAAAACTCTATATGTATCTTCCGAAAAATCTTCATGTCCAGGTGTATCTAATAAATTCAAATAATGATCAAAATAAAAAAATTGCATAACAGAAGTAGTGACTGAAATTCCTCTTTTTTTTTCAATATCCATCCAATCTGATTTAGCATATTTATTAGATTTTTTAGATTTTATAGTACCTGCTTCTCTAATAACTTTTCCCAATAATAAAAATTTTTCTGTAATTGTAGTTTTTCCAGAATCGGGATGAGAAATGATTGCAAAAGTTCTTCTTTTTTTTATTTTTAAAATATCTTTCTGATTTAAAATTTTCTTATTCATTCAATAAAAATTTTCTCTTTAAAATTGTTATAAAATTATTTAAAATAAATATGTTTTTCTAAAATATTATCTATATTTTAATTTTGATACAATATATTTAAAAACAAATAAAAAATTAAATACTCTATAAAATATATAAATATAATTTAATAATAAAAATTTATAAAAAATATAAATATTAAAATTATAATTTAATATGATTATTTAATAATTTGTATTAGTCTAATATTATTCTTTATAAAATATGAGTTCAAAAAAAATAAAAAAATGAAAAAAAATATTTATATAGCATATACTGGTGGAACTATTGGAATGAAAAAAACTTCTCTAGGATACATTCCAATTTCAGGATTTCTTCAAAAACAACTTAAAAAAATGTCAGAATTTCATAAAAAAGAAATGCCATATTTTAAAATTCATGAATATAATCCACTAATCGATTCATCAAATATGACACCAAAAGATTGGACAAAAATTTCAAATGATATAAAAAAAAATTATAAAAAATATGATGGATTTATTATCCTACACGGAACAGATACAATGTCTTATACTGCTTCAGCTCTATCATTTATTTTTGAAAATTTAAAAAAACCAGTAATAATAACTGGATCGCAAATACCATTATGTGAAATAAGATCTGATGGAAGAAACAATTTATTAAATTCTTTATTAATAGCAGCTAATTATCCAATATATGAAGTAACATTATTTTTTAACAACAAATTATATAGAGGTAATAGAACAACCAAGACAAACGCCGATGGATTAAACGCATTTTCTTCACCTAATTTACCTCCACTATTAAAAATAGGAGTAAAAATAAAATATTTATATAAAAAAATAAAAAAAAAAAAAAAAAATCTTATTGTACATAAAATATATAATCAACCTATTAATATAATTACTATATATCCTGGAATTTCTAAAAATATTATGAAAAATATTTTTTTAAAACCTGTAAAAGGTGTAATTTTATGTTCTTATGGCACTGGAAATGCTCCACAAAATAAAGAATTTTTAAATGAAATAAACAAAGCTCAAAAAAAAAATATAATAATAGTGAATTTAACACAATGTATATCTGGAACAGTTAATATGAAAAATTATGCTACTGGATATTCTTTTTCAAATTCTGGAGTAATTAGTGGAAAAGATTTAACAATTGAAGCTGCTCTTACTAAACTTCATTTTTTATTAAGTCAAAATATACCTATTGATCTAATTAAAAAAAAAATAAAAAAAAATTTAAGAGGAGAAATTACGAATGCTTAAAAATTTTTTTTAAAAAATTTTAAAATTAATAATAAGAAAAAATGTTCGGTTTATGCACAGTCATATCAACTACTTTAGAAATCTCAGGAAAATTATTTAATAAACGTTTTTCAACCATATTTTTTAAAGTAGAACTTACCATAGAACAACCATTACAACCTCCTTGAAACTCAATAAGAACTTCTTTTTTTTTATTTATTTTTTTTAAAATTAACTTTCCTCCATGAGAAATTAAAAACGGATTTATATTAACTTCTATAAAATATAAAATTTTTTGTTCAAGATCTGATATTTTTTTCATTACTCCAATATAAGGTGAACGTAACATTAACTCAAAATTAAAATTTTTTTTTATTAGTTTTATTTTAGATTTTTTTAAATATTTTAAATCACTTTTTCTTATATAAACATTAAAATTATGAAATTTAATTTTTTTTTCTAAATTTGTAATATCTTTATGATAAATATACTCTATTCCACAAGAAGCTTTTTTAGTACCTGGATTATTTACAAATATTTTAATATGAGTATTAAATTCTTTTTTTGATAATAATCTAGAAATATACTCCTGAGCATTTTTAGAAATTTTAATCATTTTTTTTTTTGAAATTAATTGAGTTATTATTAAATTAATTTTATATGAAATTTAAAATGAAATATATAATTAATTTTAAACTAAAAAAAAAATTTTAAACTATAAATTTATTTTACAATATATGAACAAAAAAATTAAAAAAATAATAAATATAATATTAATTAATGGATTAGGTTTTAATAAAAAAGTATGGTATTTTTTAAAAAAAAAATTTTCAAAAAACTTTAAAATATCTACAATAGAATTACATTCACCAAAAAAAAAATTTAAGTTTAAAAATGAATTAAAAAAATTTATTAAAAAAAAAAGTTTATATATTCCAAAAAATTGTGTATTAATAGGATGGTCTATCGGAGGATTAATAGCTACTTTATTAACTCTAAAAAATAAAAAAAATATTTTATCATTAATAACTATTTCATCTTCTCCATGTTTTATAAAAAAAAAAAACTGGCCAGGAATGGAAATTAACCAAATTGATGAAATGAAAAAAAAATTATTAATTAATTATAAAAATTCCATAAAAAATTTTTTTGAACTACAAAAAAACAATACAAACAAAATAAAAATTAAAAAACTTTATAAAAAAATAATATCTCAAAAAAAACCAAACAATTTAACTATAGAATTTAACACAAAAATTTTAAAAAAAATAGATTTAAGAAAAAAAATAAGAAAAATAAAAATTCCAATATTTAGAATATATGGAAATTTAGATTCTATTGTTCCAAAAGAAATCTGTAAAATTTTAGATAAAAAAATAAAAAAAAATTCTTTCATTTTCAAAAAATCCAATCATGCTCCATTTATTTCAGATCTTAAAAAATGTCATAAAAAAATAAAAAATTTTATTAAAAATAATATTTAATTATTTGTTTTTAAAAAAAACTTTCGTCTTATATATACAATTTAAAAATTATTCGTATAAAACGAAAGTTTAAAAAAAACTATAAAAAATAATTTAAAAAGGAATATCATCTTCAAAATCTGTACTTGACTCATTAAGTAAAGATTGTTTATTTGAATCTTTTGAAGAAATAGAAATTTTTTTAGAATTATTATCATTATACGAATTATTAATATTATTTTTATTTATATTTTGTCTATTTCCAAGCATTTGCATCGAACCATTAATACTTACAATAATTTCTGTAGTATATCTATCCAAATTATTTTGATCAACCCATTTTCTTGTTTTTAAAGATCCTTCGATATATACTTGAGAACCTTTTTTTAAATATTCTCCAGCAATTTCAGCTAATTTACCAAATAACACAACTTTATGCCATTCAGTTTTTTCTTTTAATTCTCCTGTATTTTTATCTTTCCAACTTTCTGAAGTCGCTATATTAATATTTGCGACTGCTGAACCATTAGTCATATATCTAATATCTGGATTTTGTCCAAGATATCCTATTAAAATAACTTTGTTAATACCTCTATTAGCCATATTTCTCTCTCACACATAAAAAAAATAATTAATATACAATATTACTACATTTATAAAATAAATGCTTTATAATTAAAAAAAACCAAAATACTTTATTTTATAAAAAAATATGATGAAAAAAAAAATTTTTTGCGTTGCGCCAATGTTAAAATATACAGATAGACATTGTAGATATTTTCATAGATTATTAACAAAAAATTCTTATTTATATACAGAAATGATGACTACTCACAGTATTTTAAACAAAAAATTTAAATTATTTAAAAATAAGGATAAAAAAAAAAAAATTTCTCTACAAATTATAGGAAAAAATCCAGAACACTTATCTCAATGTGCAAAATTAGCATATAAAAAAAAATATAATGAAATAAATATAAATGTTGGTTGTCCTTCAAAAAATATGACTAAAAATAATTTAGGAGTATCTTTAATGAAAGATACTAAAATTATAAAAAAAGCTTTAATTCATATTAATAATTCTTGCCCAATTCCAATTAGCATAAAAACACGTATAGGATTCAATAATTACAATACATACAATTTTTTAAAAAATTTTATATACGAAACATCATATAATAAATTATGTAAAATTTTTATAATTCATGCAAGAAATGCGATTATTAATAAAAATTTTACAACAAAAAATAATAGAAATATACCGCCATTAAAATATGATTATGTCTATCAATTAAAAAAAGACTTTCCCCATTTAAAAATTATTATAAATGGAGGAATTCAATCGATTTTAGAAATTAAAAAACATTTAAAAATAGTAGATGGAGTCATGTTAGGAAGAAAAATTTATAAAAATCCTCTATTTTTAATAAAAATAGAAAGAAAAATTTTTAATAATAAAAAAAAAATTAAAAAAACTAAAATAATAAAAAAAATGTCTAGATATATTGAAAAAGAAATAAAAAAAAAAACATCAATAAAATTAATTACAAGACATATGAATGGTTTTTTTTATAAAAAAAAAGGTTCTAAAAGATGGAAAAAAAAATTAAATAACTTAAATTTTAAAACAAAAAATTTAAATATACAAGAATATTTAAAAAAAATATATTTATCATGCAAAAATAATTAAATCAAGATACTGTAGAGAAAATAATTATATGTCTATTTTAAAAAATCAAAAAAAAAAAATATTTTATAAAAAAAAAAAACTTCCATATTCTCTTGAAGCAGAAAAATCAGTATTAGGAGGATTAATGTTAAATAATAAAAAATGGGATTCAGTATTTAAAATTATACAAAAAAAAGATTTTTACGATTCCTTACATAAAATAATTTTTACAGAAATGAACAATTTAATTTATATAAGAAAACCAATAGATTTAATCACATTATCAGAGTCTTTAGAAAAAAAAAAAATAAAAAAAATAATAAAATTTTCTTATCTTAATGAATTATGTACTAATACTTTTAGTATTTCTAATATATTAGAATACGCAAAAATTATTAAAGAAAATTCAATTATGAGAAAAATAATATTAACTTCAAAAAAAATAAAAAATTTAGGGTATTTTCCAAATGGAAAAAAAAGTTCCGAAATAATTAATTATATAGAATCAAAAATATTTAAAATTTCTAAAAATATTAAAACAAATGAAAACGGACTAAAAAATATAGAAGAAATATTAAATAAAACAATATCAAATTTAGAAATATTATTAAAAAATCCTCATAAAAAAATAACTGGAATTGACACAGGATATAAAGATTTAAATAAAAAAACTTTTGGTCTCCAACCATCTGATCTAATAATTATTGCTTCAAGACCATCTATGGGAAAAACAACATTTGCAATGAATTTATGTGAAAATGCATCTATGATATATAAAAAACCAATATTAATATTCAGTTTAGAAATGCCCAGCGAACAAATTATAATAAAAATGTTATCTTCATTATCTAGAGTAGATCAGACTAGCATAAGAACAGGACAAATTAATGACAAAGAATGGTCTAGAATATCAAGTACAATAAATATTCTACTAAAAAAAAAAAATATATACATAGATGACTCTTCTTATTTAACTCCGAATGAAATTAGATCTCGTTCACTACGTATATATAGAGAACATAATGGAATTAGTTTAATAATGATAGATTATCTGCAACTAATGAACTCTCCTTCTTCTAAAGAAAACAGAACATTAGAAATAGCTGAAATATCAAAAAATTTAAAATCTTTAGCAAAAGAACTTAAAGTACCAATAGTAGCATTATCTCAATTAAATCGATCGCTTGAACAAAGATCAGATAAAAGACCAATAAATTCTGATTTAAGAGAATCAGGATCAATTGAGCAAGATGCAGATCTTATTATGTTCATATATAGAGATGAAATATATCATCAAGAAACAGAATTAAAAGGTATTGCAGAAGTAATTATTGGTAAACAAAGAAACGGTCCTATAGGAAAAATACGTTTAACATTTAATGGAAACTTTTCAAGATTTGATAACTATGCAGATAATTTATATGAAAATTATAATGAAAACAAATAAATAAAATTCAATAATAAAAAATTCATTATCAATATATTTTAAAATTTAAAAAATATAAAATTATTAATTAATTTATTATTAAAAATGGAAAATCTTAAAAAAAAATGATTATTTTATCTTTTGATTTCGGAACAAAAAATATAGGAACGGCTATCGGTGAATGTATAACTTATACAACAAGAACATTAACAACAATTTCAAAAAATAAAAACACATATTGGAAAAATATTAAAAAAATTATTTATGAATGGAAGCCAAAAAAAATAATTGTTGGATTACCTTTAAATATATATGGAAAAAAACAAAAAATTACACGAAAAACAGAAAAATTTGCAAAAAAATTATTAAAAAAATTTAAAATTTCAGTAATATTACATGATGAAAGATATACAACAATTGAAGCTAAATGTATTCTTTTTAAAAATGGGGGAATTAAAAAATTAACAAAAAAAAATATTAATTCACTCGCTGCAGAAATAATTCTAAAAAGTTGGTTTTATGAAAAACTTAATAATAAAAAAAAAAATAAAAAAAATTAAAAAAAACATTAACAAAATTTCTAAAAAAATTAAAAAAATTTCTAAAAAAAAAATAAAATTACTAATTATTACAAAAAATCAAAAAACATCTCTAATAAAAAAAATTATATCAAAAAAATATTTTTGTTTAGGTGAAAACTATATACAAGAAGCTTTAAAAAAAATAAAGAAATTAAAAAAATATAAATATATACAATGGCATTTTGTAGGAAATATACAAAGTAATAAAACTAAAATGATATCAAAATATTTTCAATGGTGTCATTCTGTTAAAAACAAAAAAACTTTACTTTTATTAAATAAAAATAGATCTTCTAAAAATTCTCCATTAAAAATTTTAATACAAATTACTCAAAATGAAATTAAAAATAATAATGTAAAAAAAATATCTAAAAGAATAAAAAAATTAGAAAAAATAATTCTTCAATTACCTAAACTTAAATTAAAAGGAATTATGGTATTTCCCAAAATAAACAAAAAAAAAATAAACAAAAAAATATATAAAAAATCAAAAAAAATTTTTAATATTTTAAAAAAAAAAATAAAACATTTTGATACATTATCTTTAGGAACTAGTAGAGATTTTAAAAAATCAATTCTTTATGGAAGTACATTAATACGAATTGGAACAAAAATATTTAATTAAAAAAAATAAATAAAAATATATAAAAAAATATTTATAGAGAAAAATTTATGAAATTTCCAAAATTAGGTTTGTATATTCATATACCATGGTGTATAAGAAAATGTCCATATTGTGATTTTTATTCTTCTTCTATTAAACAAAAAAAAATACCACAAAAAAAATATATTAAACATTTAATTCTAGATTTAAAAAATGATATAAAATATATTAAATCTAGAAAAATAAACACAATTTTCATTGGTGGAGGAACACCTAATTTAATTAAACCAAAATATATAAAATACCTTATAAAAAATATTAAAAAAATTGTAAAATTTTCAAAAAAAATAGAAATTACATTTGAATCCAATCCAAACTCTATCAATAAATTATCTTATTTAAAATATAAATCATCTGGAATTAATAGAATATCTCTTGGATTACAAAGTTTTAATGAAAAAATTTTAAATAATATTAATAGAAAATATTCGTATAAAAAATTAATTAAAAAAATTAAAATTGTTAAATCAATAAATTTTAAAAAAATTAATTTTGATTTAATGTATGGATTACCAGGACAAAAAAAAAAACATATTATAAAAGATTTAAAAAAAGCTATCTCTTTTAAACCATCACATATATCATGGTATCAATTATCTATTGAAAAAAATACGAAATTTTACAAAAATACTCCTATTTTACCAAAAGAAAAAAAAATTGAAAAAATGCATCAAATAGGAAAAAAAATATTAAAAACACACAATTTTTTTCAATATGAAATATCTTCTTATTCAAATAAAAAAAACAAATGTAAACATAACTTAAATTATTGGAAATATGGAGATTATTTAGGAATAGGATGTGGAGCTCATGGAAAAATAACTTTAAAAAATGAAAAAATTCTTAGAACAAGTAAAAAAAAAAATATACATGAATTCTTAAATGGTAAATATATAGAAAAAATTTATTTTGTAAAAAAAAAAAACAAACCACTCGAATTTTTTATAAACAATTTTCGACTTAACCAAAAATGTTTGAAAAAAAATTTTACAAAAAAAACTGGTTTAACAGAAAAATATATAAAAAAAGAAATTTTATATGCTATTAAAAAAAAATATATCATTCAAAAAAAAAAATATTGGAAAACTACTAAATTAGGTAAACTATTTTTAAATAATTTACTAGAAATATTTGTTAAATAATTGAAATAAAATTTTAATAAAAAATTAAAATTTTTTTTTAAAAAAAATACTATAAATATATTTTTTTTTAACCTTAGCTTTATCGAAAAACCTAGTATAAAATTTATTTTTATGAAAAAAATAAACATTCATTTTTTTAGATTGATTTTTAAATCCATTAATTTCATTAAAAACAATTAATATATGTTTAAAATAAGAATAGGAATCTGTTAATATATGAAAAAAACCATTTAATACTAAATTTTTAGAAATTTTTTTTATAAAATTTTTTTGAATTAATCTTCTTTTAAAATGTTTTCTTTTATTCCAAGGATCAGGAAAAAATATATTAATTCTATTAAAAAAAATATCTTTAAAATTATTTTCTAAAAAATTTAAAGCATCACCATAAAATATATTAATATTATTTAAATTAAATAAATGTATTTTATTTAAACAAAAACATATCCCTGGAATATAAATTTCAATTCCTATAAAACGTATATTTCTATTTTGACGTGCAAAACTAATTAAAGATTCACCATATCCAAAACCTATTTCTAAAATTAAAAAACTTTTTTTTGAAAAATAACTTTCAAAATTTATTTTTTGTTTTATATCTAACCCAAATATAGGCCAATATAAGTTTAATATATCTAATTTACTTTGAGTTAACTTTCTACTTCTTAATCGAAATGTTTTAATACTCTTATTAATCATTATTTTTATTTCATTTTAATTAAAATTTTAAATAATTTATGTAAAAAAATATATAAAATATTTTTAAAAAAATATAAATTTAAATTTATAATATATACAAAAAAAATGATATATTAAAATAAAAAAATATACAAAAAATAAAAATATGAATTACATATTTAATTTTTCAAGAGAAATAATTAATTGGTTTCACTTTCATGGAAGAAAAAAATTACCTTGGCAAATAAATAAAAATATATATAAAACATGGATTTCTGAAATAATGCTACAACAAACTCAAGTAGAAGTAGTAATACCTTATTTTAAAAAATTTTTAAAAAAATTTTCAAATATAAAAAAATTATCTCAAAGTTCTTTAAACGATATTCTATTTATATGGAGTGGATTAGGTTTTTATAACAGAGCAACCAATATATACAAAGCAGCGCAAATTATAAAAAAAAAACACAATAACATTATTCCAAAAAATTTTAAAGATTTAATTAAGTTACCAGGAATTGGAAAATCAACTGCAGGAGCAATACTGTCTTTAACTTTTAATTATTTTTTTCCAATACTTGACGGAAATATAAAAAGAGTAATACAAAGATTTTATAACTTAAATGAAAAAAATTATCAATTAGAAAAAAGAATTTGGAAAAAATTAAGTAATTTACTTCCTATACATAATTCTGGAAAATTCAATCAATCTATGATGGATTTAGGAAAAATTATTTGTACATTTAAAAAACCAAAATGTCTAATTTGTCCTTTAAATATTAAATGTTTAACATTTATTAAAAAAAAATTCAATATAAAAAATATACATAAAAAAAAAAAAAAAATAAAATGCTGGTTTATATTAATAAAATATAAAAATTTATTTTATTTAAAACAACAAAAACAAAAAATATGGAAAAATTTATATTATTTTCCAATTTTTTATAAAAAAAAAAAAATGTTTCAATGGATAAAAAAAAAAAAAATAATATTAAAAAAAAAAAAAAATAAAAAAATTTTATATCATTTAAACAATTATACTTTATCTATAAAATATTTTTTCACCAAAATAAATAAAAAAAAAAATTTTATTTCTAAAAATAAAAAAAAAATATGGTTTAATACAAAAAATCCACAAAAAATAGGAATTCCAGCTATCGTAAAAAAAATATTTTTAGAAAGAAAAAAAAATAAAATTAAGAAAAAATTATGAAAAAAAAAATATATTGTCATTTTTTTAAAAAAAAAATGAATGGATTAAAATTTCAAAATTATCCAGGTTCTCTTGGAAAAAAAATTTATAAAAATATTTCAAAAAAAGCATGGAAAAAATGGATAAAAAAACAAACAATACTTATCAACGAAAAAAAATTAAATATGTTAAATCCTGTTGACCAAAAAATAATTAAAAAAAATATGAAAAAATTTTTATTTAAAAAATAAAATTCTTATTAAAAATTTATATAAAAAAAATAATTTTAAATTTTTTTTATATTTTTTATTAAATATTTTAAATATTCTAATAAATCTTTTAACAAACTAAATTTCTTAGAATCATTGAAATATTGTTTTTTTAAATCTAAAATACTTTTTTTATATAAAAAAATTTTTTTTTTATTAAAAAAACTTATTAAATATTTTTTCCATATATATTTATTTTTTTTAGTCAAAGTATATGGAAAATTTCTTGCTTGAAAAAAAAATAAAAGATCATTAAAACGTTTATCAAATATTTCTAAATCATTTTTAATAATATTATTATTTATTAAATTTCTAAAAGAACAAATTTTTTTTTTATCAGAATAACTAAAAAAACTTTTATACAAAGATTCATCAATATGACGATATTCTTTATCTTTAAAAATTATTTTTGATAAAATATTTTTTCTTTTAAAACAAAAAAAATTTTTTAAAAAAATAAAATTTTCAAAAATTTTATTTTTATCTAAATTTAATCGTAATATATCTTCTTTTCTTAATGCAGAAAAAGGAATTAAAATAGGACATTTATTTAAATAAATGAGTTTCATTCCTAATTTAAACAAAATTTTTAAATCTAAATTAAAATTTTTTTCATATTTTTTTATAAAAGTCTCAAAACAATAATCCTTATTTAAATCAAAAACAATTAAAATATTTTTATTTTTTTCATGTACAATTAAAGGAATCACATAACCTATATTATTATTTTTAGAACCAAAAATACTAGAAATAAAAATTAATGGACGAAAAAAATTTCTTTGCACTAAAAGTAACAAATTTTTTTTTTTACGTATAAAAAATAAAAAATTAAAAAATTTTAAATTTTTTAATTTAATTAATTTTAACAAATTGATTGTAGCATATACATCCGATAAAGCATCGTGTGCTTTATAATGAGATAAATTATTAATTTTTGTCAAATGAGATAACTTAAAAGAAACTATTCTTTTTTTATTAATAGGCCAATTTATTCCATCAGGACGTAATGCATAAAATGCTCTCATTAGATTAAGAACATCCCATCTTGTATTATTATTCTTCCAACTCCATTCATACGAATCAAAAAAATTTCTATAAAAAATATTTCTAGTTATCTCATCATCAAAACAAATATTATTAAAACCTAAGATACAAGTATTTGAATATTTATTTAATATAAAATTTATTTTTTTAGAAAAATTTGATTCATTTAAACCAAATTTTCTAGTATATTGAGGAGTTATTGAAGTAATTAATACAGCATTTGGATCTGGTAAATAATCTATTGGAGGATAACAATATAATACAACTGGATTAGAAATTATTTTAAAATTAGAATCAGTCCTAATACAAGCAAATTGTGACGGTTTATCAAATATTGGATTTATTCCAAATGTTTCATAATCATAAAATAAAAAATTTATAGGAAGAAAAGTTTTCATAATATACTAATTATTATATAAAAATATTAACATAATTTTATTATTATTTAAATAATAGACCAAAAAAAAGAAAAAAAAAAAATGAAAAATAATAAAAAATTCGAAATTCAAAAAAATGATTCAAATAACTCTTTCAAAAACGCATTAAATGTTGTTCATTTATTTAGAAAAAAAAATAAATTTCAAAGAGAAATTAACGATATTGGAAAAAAAATTAGAGATAATCAAAAAAGAATTTTATTAATAAATAATTTGTGTGAATATATAAAACCAGAAATGAAATATAAAGAAATTAAAAAAATTATATCAATTATGAAAAATGATTATGAAGATAGAATTGATGACTATGTTGTTCAATGTGCTGAAATTTCAAAAGAAAAAAAAAAAATTTCAAACGAATTAAAAAATATAGGTGTTTTAAAAAAATTATAAAAAAATTTTTTATTAATATTTTTTTTAACTCCTCCGACTGGGCTCGAACCAGTGACATACGGATTAACAGTCCGCCGTTCTACCAACTGAACTACAGAGGAAAATTAAATTATAACATAAATTTTTTAAAAATAAAACAATTTATTAAATATTAAAATAAATATAAAAAAAAAAGAAAAGACTACTAGATTATTATTAACAATTCTATTATAATTCTTTTTGTTAGGAAAATATTAAAATATATTACATTGGCCCTTTAGCTCAGTTGGTCAGAGCAGGCGACTCATAATCGCTTGGTCGCTGGTTCAAATCCAGCAAGGGCCATAAATTTCTAATTATATTATATAATTTTAATATAAAAATATATTAATATATTTAAAAACTTTTAAATATATAAAAGGTTAATAATGAACAGTTGGAAAAAAAAATTTATTAAATTCATTTTAAAGAAAAAAATATTAATATTTGGAAATTTTATTTTAAAATCAGGTATCAAAAGTCCATATTTTTTTAATATATCTTTATTTTCAAAAGGAAAAGATCTTATAAAATTAGGTAAATTCTACGCTTATTTTTTAATGAAAAATAATAAAAAATTTGATTTATTGTTTGGAATTGCATATAAAGGTATTCCTATTTTAATTGCAACTGTCATAGCTTTAAAAAAATATTTTAATATTAACATACCCTACTCTTTTAATCGCAAAGAAAAAAAAAAATATGGAGAAAAAGGAAAAGTTATAGGAAGTAAGATTCACGGAAAAATAGTAATTATAGATGACGTGTTAACTACTGGAACTTCAATAAAAAATGCAATAAAAATTATAAAAAAAAATAAAAAAACAAAAATATCTAATATTTTAGTTGCATTAAATAGACAAGAATCTATAAAAAAAAAAATATCCACAAAACAAGAAATAAAAAACAATTATTCATGTAAAATATCATCAATAATCAATATTAATGATATTATTAAATATTTAAAAAAAAAAAAAATAATGAAAAAAAAGTTAAAAATTTTATTAAAATATAAAAATAAATATAATTATAAAAAAAATTAATTTTTTCCAGTATGACCAAAACCTTGACTTCCTCTAATACTTTCATATTTAAAATTTTTTACTATATTAAAATTAACTTTTTTAATAGGAACAAAAACCATTTGAGCAATTCTATCATATGGAAAAATACAATAAGATTTTTTACTTCGATTCCATAAAGAAACCATTATTTCCCCTTGATAATCTGAATCAATTAAACCAATAGAATTTCCTAAAATTATCCCATTTTTATGACCTAATCCAGAACGAGGAATTAAAAATGCTGCTAAAGAAAAATTTTTTATATGTATAGAAATTCCAGTAGAAAATAAAAAAGATTCATTACTCATAATAATCTTTTTTTTAGAAATACATGCTCTTAAATCCAATCCTGCTGAACCAATAGTTGAATAATGTGGAAATAATTTTTTATTTTTCAAATTTAAATTTAATATTTTTATATCAATTTTATTCATAATTAACATTTTTTTTTTTGAAGTAAGTATAATTTTTTTTTTAAAAGAATTTTAAAAAATTTAATTTAAAATTTTATTTTTTTTTAGAAACAATTGTAATTGTAATCTCTGAATTAATATTTTTATAAGGTTGAAATAATACAGAATGATTGCCAATTGAACGAATTACTCTATTTTTTAACTTAATTTCAGATTTATGTACCTTTATTCCTAATTCATTTAACTTACGTGAAATATCACGCGCATTTATAGAACCAAATAATTTCCCTTGACTTCCAGATTTTGAATATATAACAATATTTTTTATTTTTTTAATTTCTTTAATACGTAATTTTGCTATAGATAATTCTTTTAATAATTTTTCTTTTAATTTTTTTTTATAATTTTCAAAATATTGAATGTTTTTTTTAATCGCAGGTAAAGCAATATCTTTTGGAAACAAAAAATTTCTTGCGTAACCTGGTTTAACTTCAACAATATCTCCTAAACTGCCTAATTTTCTAAAAGTAATTAATAATATAACTTTCATAAATTTCCTTTTAACATAATTTTAAAATTAAAAAAAATAAATAAAAAAAAAATAGTTATTTAATTATTTTATTTATTTTATTTATGATGATCTGTATACGGAAGTAAAGAAAGATATCTAGCTTTTTTAATAGCTTTAGATAATTGACGTTGATATTTTGCTTTTGTTCCAGTAATACGACTAGGTACTATCTTTCCACTTTCAGTAATATAACTTTTTAAAATTGAAATATCTTTATAATCTATTTGTTTAATTCCTTCTGAAGTAAACCTACAAAACTTTCTACGTCTAAAATAACGTGACATAAAAATTTTCTCCTATTAATTTAAACTGTTTAAAAAAAATATTTTTTTTATAAAAAATAATAATATTTAATTTAAAAAAAAAATTATATATTAATCTTTTTTATTACAACTTCAGATCTTTTATCATTAATTTCATTTTTTTCTTTTAATATAGGAGATTTTTCAGTAATTATTTTTTTTGTACAAAAAATAATATTTCTAATAATAGAATCATCAAATTTAAAAGTTTTTTCAAGATCCTTAATATTTTTTTTTGAAATTTCGATATTCATTAAAATATAATGAGCTTTATTCAATTTATTAATTGGATAAGACAATTGTCGTCTTCCCCAATCTTCTAAACGATGAATTTTTCCTGAAAAATTAATAATTATTTTTTTATAACGTAAAATAATTTCATTAGAACGTTCACTTTTATCAGGATGTATCATAAAAACAATTTCATAATAACGCACTTTAAAAAAACTCCTTATAAAAATTTCGATTTGTTATATAAATAAGAATATAATATATAAACATTTTTTTTAAAAAATAACTATTTTTTTTTAAAAAATATAAATAAATCGAATAAAAATATTTAAAAAATTTTTAAAAAATTAATATAGTTAATTTATTTAATAATTTATTAAATATATATTAACACAAGAATATACAAAAATTAAAAATATAAAAATTTTTTAAAAAAATATATTTATATTAAAGATAAGTGAATCATTTTATTTTTATTTTTAATAGAAATAATTTTTACATGTACTAAATCTCCAATAGAAAAAATTTTTTTAAAACGCTTTCCTTTTAAAAATATTTTTTTTTTGTCATAAAAATAATAATCATCTGTTAAACGAGATACATGAACTAAACCATCTAAAAAAATATTATTTATTTTTACAAAAAAACCAAATTCAGTAATATGTGAAATATTACCGTAAAAATTATGTCCTATTTTATTTTTTATAAAATCAAATTTTAAAGCATCAATAAAAAATTTATAAGCTTTATCTGCTCTTTTTTCAGAAATAGAACATTGTTTTGCAATTTTTTTTATATTTTTAAAATCATATAAAAATTTTTTTTTATATAAAAATTTTTTCTTATATTTTTTTATATGATGTTTTTTAAATAAAATAAATTTAATTGTTCGATGAACAATTAAATCTGAATAACGCCTTATTGGAGAAGTGAAATGAGTATAAAATTTTTCTGCTAATCCAAAATGACCAGAATTTTTTTCACTATAAAAAGCTTTTTTAGTAGATTTTAATAAAGCTAATTCAATTATTTCTTTATAAGGTTTATTAAATATTTTATCAGATAAGGTTAAATAATTTTTAAAAGTAGGAAAATTTCCTCCTTCTAATTTTAAATTAAATTTTTTTAAAATTCTTCTAAAATTTTTTATTTTAGAACTAATAGGATAAGCATGATTTCTAAATAAAGATATGACATTATTTTCTTTAATAAACAAAGCAGAAGATTTATTAGCTAATATCATACAATATTCAATAAAATTATGTGCTAAATTTTTTTTTTTTAAAGAAATACGTTTTATTTTAAAAGATGAATCAAATATAAAATCAGGTTCATCACTATTAAACAATATAATTTTTTTTAAATCTTTATTTTGAACTAAAATGTTATTTAAAAAAAATAAATCTAAAACATTTTTTTTAATTTTTTTAAATTTATTACATAAAAATTTATCTCCATTCCAAATTTTTATTACATTAGAATAAGTAAATCGCGCATGAGATTTTATTATAGCTTTATAATGTAAATAATGAAGTAATTTTCCATTCTTAGATAATGTCATTTCACAAACTATACATAATCTATCTTGATTAGGAAGCAAAGAACATATATCTTCAGATAATTCTTCTGGAAGCATTGGAATAACATTACAAGGAAAATATATAGAGGTACCTCTATTTAAAGCTTCTTTATCTAATAAAGAATTTTCCTTCACATAAAAACTAACATCTGAAACAGCTACAAATAACTTCCACTGTAAATTTTTTTTTATTTTATAACAAAAAATAGCATCATCAAAATCATATGAATCTTTTTCATCAATAGTAATAAATGGAAAATTTCTTAAATCTTTTCTATTTTTTGTTAATCTAAAGTATTTTTTAGATTTAACTAATTTGACAGAATTCAATATTTCTTCTGACCAATCTGAAGGAATTTTATATTTCTTTAAAATATTTTTTAAAGAATTATTAAAATTGATTTTTTTTTTTAAAATTTTTATATTAATTATCCTATATTATATGCTTAAAAATTTTCTCAAAATATAAAAGATATATTTCTCAAGTTTTTTTAAAATTTCATAATAAAATTTATAAAATTTTATTTATTAAAAAAAAATAAAAAATTTTAAAAAAATAATAATTTATTGAAAATAATTATTATATAAAATTATTCTATTATTTTTTTTAAAAAATTATTCAATATAATAATATCATTACGTTTTAAACCTGTAAAAATTATATCTATTGAAATATTTATAAAATTTTCTATAAAATTAATAAATTTTATGTTTTTTTAATAAACTTTTTAATAAAATAACTGATTTAGTCAGTATTTTAAATCTTTTAAAAATTTTTTATACTATAATAGTAGTATTTTATTTAATTCTATTTAACAGATAAAATTTAAATATTTTTTTAAATTCTTATAAAAATAATTCATATGAATTTAAATTTTTTTAAAATTATATCAAATATCTAATTTTTTTAAATAAAATCCTAATAAAAAAATTTACTGTCACTTTTTTCTGTAAAAATAAAAAAATAAATTTAAAAACCATTTTCTTCTTATTTTAACTATTATAAAAAAATTAATTAAATATTTTACACAAATAATAATATTTTTTATTAAAAAATTCTGTAAAAACCATTTTAAATTAAATAAAATATATTATAATATTTCTAAAATATATTAATTTTTTTTATTCTAATAACTCTAACCTATTAATACATCTTGTATAGATAATGTTAGAAAAATAAAATATAAAATACATTCCATAATAAAGAACTAAATAAATATTTTAAATTATTAAACACTTATTATTTATTTTTTTTAAAACTAATTATTTAATAAAAATTCAAAATTTGTAATCATATTTTTAATTATATGAAAAAATATAATAATTTATAATATATTTCTTTTATATGAAATAAAATATTTTTTTTTGTAATTTTGCTAATTAAAAAATATTATAATTAATATTTATTTTAAAATTTTATAAAACATACAATAATGAAAGTTATGAATTTAAATCTCTTTTTAAAAATTTTTTTATAAATTATTTTAATACAATCTTTAATAATTTTTTTAAAAAAATCGACCTAATAAAATATTATAATTAATTATTAAAATAATTAAATTAAATCAATTATAATTATTTTTTTTATAAAAATTTTATACTCTGAAAATAATTTATCTCTTTAATCAAATTTAATATTTAAAAAAATAAAAAAATATAAAAAAATTATCTTAAAATTTTATATAATATAAAAAATAGAATAAAATATAATTCTATTTTTTTATTTTTTTTTTTTTTTTTTTTTTTTTTTTTTTTTTTTTTTTTTTTTTTTTTTTTTTTTTTTGAACATTAAAACATATAAAAAATTTTATGATTCTTTGTATCAAAATAAATAATTTATATATTAGAAAATTCATTCACAATGTGAAATTTTTTATTTATCACCTCATTAAACTTTTACAATAAAAAAATTTTATGTAAAAATTTTTATTCTATGATACTTTTTTATAAAAAATATTATTTATTAAAAAATTTATTAATAATCTTATAAATAAAATCTATAGAAAAATTTAATTTTTCACTATCTAAAAAAAAACAGTTTTTAAATTTTTTTAACCAAGTCATTTGATTTTTAGCTAATTTTTTAGTAGATGTTAAAGTTTGATTAAACATATCTTTATAGCTAATTTTCCCTAATATATAATTATACATATTTTTATAACCTAAACATTTCATTCCTGGAATACTTTTATTAAAAAATACTTTAGAAGAAATATTTTCTACTTCTTCTTGAAAACCAGAAGATAACATTTTTTTTAATCGATATTCTATTTTTCTATGTAAAATCTGTTTATTTTTAGGAAATATCACAAATTTTAATGTTTTATAAGGAAAATTATTATTTTTAAATTTTGTTAAATCACTTATTTTTCTTCCAGATAAATAATAAACTTCTAAAGCTCTTAATACTCTTTGTGAATCATTTGGATGAATTTTTAAAGCTGAGATAGGATCAACTATCATTAATTGTTTATATAAACTATTTGAAGAATTTAAAGAAAATTTACTTAAAATTAATTTTCTTATAATATTATTTCTAGAAGGTAAAATAGATAAACCATTAATTAAAGAACTATAATAAAACATAGTTCCTCCAACTAAAAAAGGTATTCTATTATTAGAAATAGAATTTTTAATTTCAAATAATGCATCTCTTCTAAAAGAATTTACACAATAATTATCAGTTATACTCACTATGTTAATTAATTTATGAGGAGCTTTTTTTAATTCGTCTATATTTGGTTTAGCTGTTCCAATATTTAATTCTTTATAAATAAGCCCAGAATCTACACTAATTAAATCAATTGGTAAAATTTTATTCAATTTAATAGCTATTTTAGTTTTATTACATGCTGTAGGACCCATAAGAAAAATAACTATATTATTTTTTCTTTTATTCATATAAATTCTACTTATTACAATAATTAAATTTTTTTACAAACTATTTTATTTTTTTAAAAAAATTTATCAATCCATTAGTCGAAGAATCATAAACTGTACATGTACTATTTTTTTTAATAGTAGATAAAATTTTTTTTGCTACATTTTTTCCTAACTCTACACCCCATTGATCAAAACTAAAAATATTAAATATTACACCTTGAGTAAAAATTTTATGTTCATATAAAGAAATTAATAAACCTAAAGTATAAGGAGTTATTTTATCAATTAAAAAAGAATTTGTAGGTTTATTTCCTAAACAAACTTGATATAATAAAGAATTATTTTTCTTAATACTAATCTTTTTATCATTAGATTCATAATAATCATTTTTAAGTTCCTTTAAAGATTTTCCAAAAGCTAAAGATCTTGTTTGTGCAAAAAAATGAGATAAAAGTTTTATATGATGATCATTAATATTATTATGAGTTTTTAAAGGAATAATAAAATCAGATGGAATAAATTTAGTTCCTTGATGGATCAATTGATAAAAAGAATGTTGACCATTTGTTCCTGATTCTCCCCATATAATTGGTCCAGTTTGCCAAGAAACCATTTTTTTATTTCGATCAATATTTTTTCCATTAGATTCCATATTAGCTTGTTGTTGATAGGTTGCAAATTTATGCATATATTGATCATAAACAAAAATAGCTTCAGTTTCTGAACAAAAAAAATTGTTATACCATATACTTATTAAACCCATTAAAACAGGAATATTTTTTTCAAAAGGCGTATTTAAAAAATGCTGATCCATACTATGAGCGCCTTTTAACAATAAAAAAAAATTTTTATATCCTATAGATAACATGATAGATAAACCAATTGCAGACCATAATGAATAACGACCACCAACCCAATTCCATATAGGAAAAAAATTTTTTTTATAAATTCCAAATTTCATAACTTCATTTTTATTTGTTGATAAAGCAAAAAAATGTTTTGACATATCTGATTTTAAAACATTTTTTTCATTTAAGAAACAATCTCTTATAGTTCTAGCATTTGTCATTGTTTCCTGTGTTGTAAAAGTTTTAGAAGAAATTAAAAATATTGTTGTTTCAAAATTTATTATTTTTAAAACTTCAGATACTTGAGTTCCATCAATGTTTGAAATAAAATGAATTTTTAAATGATTTTTATATGGTTTTAAAGATTCAGTAACCATGAATGGACCTAAATCAGAACCACCTATTCCAATGTTAACAACATCAGTAATAAATTTTCCAGTATATCCTTTCCATTTTTTATTAATAATAGAATTTGAAAATTTTTTCATTTTCTTTAAAACTTTTAAAATATCAGAAGATATATTTTTTCCATTTATAAAAAATTTTTTTTTAGAAAAACTTCTTAATAAAATATGTAAAACAGGTTGATTTTCTGTAACATTTATAAAATCTCCATTAAACATAGAGTTAATAGATTCTTTTAAAAAACATTCTTTAGCTAAATTTATTAAATAATAAATTGTTTTTTCATTAATAATATTTTTTGAATAATCAAATAAAATTAAATTTTTATAATTTAATGAAAATTTTTTAAAACGATTTACATCATTTTTAAAAAGATTTTTTAAATGAACATCTTTCATTTGTAAATAATGTTTTTGTAATTTATTCCAAAATTTTGTTTTAGTTGGATTTATATTTTTCATTATTGTGTTAATTCTCTTATATTTTTAAAATTAAACTAAACATAATAAAAAATTTTTTATTAATATAAAAATATATAAAAAATATTTATATATAAATAAAAAAAATTATAATATATAAATTTAATATATAATAAATAATATATAAATAATAATATTAATTTTTAATAAAAATTTAAAATATATGAACAAAAAAAAAAAAAAAAAAATAATTTAATTTGGGTTGATTTAGAAATGACAGGTTTATGTTACAAAAAAAATAAAATACTTGAAGTAGCAATCATAATTACCGATTCTGAATTAAATATATTAACTAAAGAACTTGTAATTTGTATTCATCAATCATTAAAAGTTTTAAAAAAAATGAATGAATGGAATAAAAAAACCCATTCCAAAAGTGGATTAATAAAAAAAGTAGAAAAAAGTCTAGAAACAGAACAATCTGCAGAAAAAAAAATTATGTATTTAATAAAAAAATGGACAATTAAAAATAAATCTCCAATATGCGGTAACACTGTTTGGAAAGACAGAGAATTTTTAAAAAAATATATGCCAAAATTTGAATCATATCTAAATTATAGAAATATTGATGTTAGCACAATCAAGGAATTATATTATAGATGGAAATCTAAAATTTTACCAAAAATTGATAATTTAAAAAAACATTCTGCATTATACGATATAAAAAATTCTATTCAAGAACTTTTATTTTATAAAAAAAATTTTTTTAAAATATAAAATATCTAAAAAAATATTTTTAAAGAAAACTTGAAAATATAACTTATGTCAGATATCATTATTAATGAATTTAAAAATTTTTTTTATTAATAAAAAATTTTGAATGCGGGAATAGCTCAGTTGGTAGAGCGTAACCTTGCCAAGGTTAAGGTCGCGAGTTCGAGACTCGTTTCCCGCTTATATTTCTTAAAATTTTTAAATCAATTCATTTAAAAAATATTTAAAAAAAAAAAATCATATAAAATTTTTTAATATATAATATAAAAATTAAAATTTTTATAAAAAATAATCTGTTATAAAAAAAATAAAATATAAAATTTATATTTTATAAAAAATTATACTTTTGAAATTTTATTTTATATAAAAAATAATTAAAAAGAAAATAAAAAAATAATTTTAATTAAAAAAAATATATAATATTAATTAATAAAAAAAAATTTAATAAAAAAATAATTATTTTATTAAAAAATTTTATTTTTTTTAAATTAAAATTTTTTTGTTAATAAGTTATTTTTTGGAAATGTTGAATCTTTTATTAAATAATTCAACTCTCCCTCCAGTATCTACTATTCTTTGTTTTCCTGTATAGAATGGATGACACTTAGAGCATATATCAATATTAATATTTTTATATAAAGTACTAAAAAAATTTATTTTATTTCCACAAGAACATTTTATACAATGATGAAAGCATTTTGGATGAATATTTTTTTTCATAAACACCTTAATTAATATATTTGTATAGTTTAATATAATATATTAAGAATAAAAAATAAATATTTTTTTAAAAAAAAAAAAAAAATAAAAATTAAAATAAAAATTTTAAAAAATTTATATTAAAATTTTATTTTAAACTACAAAAATAATTAAATTATAAAAATTTTATAAAAAATAATTATATAAAAAATTTTTTATAAAAAAATATAAAGAAAAAAAAAATGACAACTATATTAAGTATACGATCAAAAAATAAAGTAGTAATTGGAGGAGATGGACAAGCTACTTTAGGAAATACAATAATGAAAAGTAATGTAAAAAAAATCAGAACTCTATATAAAAAAAAAGTAATTGCAGGATTTGCAGGAGGAACAGCAGATGCATTTACATTATTTGAACTTTTTGAGAAAAAACTTTTAATATACCAAGGACAATTAAAAAGAGCTGCTATAGAACTTGCAAAAGATTGGAGAAATGATCGAATTTTAAGAAAACTAGAGGCATTATTAGCTGTAGCTGACAAAAAAGATTCGTTAATTATTACAGGAAACGGAGATGTTATAAAACCAGAAAATAATATTATAGCTATAGGTTCAGGGGGATGTTATGCACAATCTGCAGCTCAAGCATTATTAGATAATACTAATCTAAATATTTTAAGTATTGTAAAAAAATCATTAACCATTGCTGCAAATATTTGTATATATACAAATCACTCTTTTACTATAAAAGAACTATCAATAAAAAATTAAGGAAAATAGTAATGTCTGAAATGACTCCTAAAAAAATAGTTAAAGAATTAAATAAATTTATTATTGGTCAAACAAATGCAAAAAAAGCAGTTGCTATTGCATTAAGAAATAGATGGAGAAGAATGCAATTAAGCAATCGTTTGAAAAAAGAAATCACTCCTAAAAATATTTTAATGATTGGTCCAACAGGAGTTGGAAAAACAGAAATTGCAAAAAGATTAGCAAAATTATCAAACGCTCCATTTATTAAAGTAGAAGCAACAAAATTTACTGAAGTTGGATATGTTGGAAAAGAAGTTGATTCAATCATCAGAGATTTAACTGATATTTCAATTAAAATTATTAGAAATAAAACAATTAAAACAAATCAAAAAAACGTTAAAAAACTTGCAGAAGAAAGAATATTAGAAGTATTAGTTCCTGGAGCAAAAAAACATTTAGAAAAAGATAAAATAAAAGAAAGACCATTGAATACAATAGAAAAATTTAGAAAAAAACTTAGAGAAGGAAAACTAAATAATAAAGAAATAGAAATTAATGTTTTAGGTTCACCCATGGGAATAGAAATTATGGCTCCTCCAGGAATGGAAGAATTAACTAATCAATTGCAATCATTATTTCAAAATTTAAGTGGTTCTAAAAAAAACATAAGAAAATTAAAAATAAAAGATGCAATGAAACTTCTAATAGAAGAAGAAGCTTCAAAATTAATAAATCCAGAAAGATTAAAAAAAGAAGCTATTAATTTTGTTGAACAAAACGGAATAATATTTATCGATGAAATTGATAAAATTTGTAAAGGAAACAATACATCTGGACCAGATGTGTCAAGAGAAGGAGTACAAAGAGATTTATTACCTCTTGTAGAAGGATGCACAGTATCAACAAAACATGGTTCAGTTAAGACAGATCACATTTTATTTATTACATCTGGAGCTTTTCAAATATCTTCACCAAGTGACTTAATTCCAGAACTTCAAGGTAGACTACCCATTCGAGTTGAATTAAAAGCATTAAGTATTAATGATTTTGAAAAAATTTTAACAGAACCTAAAACTTCAATAACTATGCAATATAAAGAATTAATGAAAACAGAAAATATTATCATTAATTTTACAAAAAAAGGTATAAAAAAAATAGCTGAAATTTCTTGGAAAGTGAATGAAAGTATTGAAAATATTGGAGCAAGAAGATTATATACTGTACTAGAAAAATTAATGGAAGATATCTCTTTTAATTCTAAAGAAAATTATGGAAAAAAAATTCAAATTGATTCAAAATATGTTAAAAATAACTTACGAAAATTAAATTCTAAAGAAAATTTAAATAAATTTATATTATAAATTAAACAAATTTTAAATAAAAAATTAAAAAAAAAAAAAAAAAACAAAAAAGAAATAATAAAAAATAAAAAATTGAAATATTAATATATAAATATAAATTTATATATTAATATTAAAATAATACATATAAATTAAATTTTTTATATAAAATATATTATAAAAAAATAATTTAAAAAAATATAATAAATTATATTTTTAAAAAAAAATAAAATTTTATAAATTTATTTATATAAATAAAAAAAAAAAATATAAATTAACATTTTTTATATTTTTTTTTTATTTTTTTTTTTTTTTTTTTTTTTTTTTTTTTTTTTTTTTTTTTT
>JAAMXG010000007.1 GCA_011754245.1 Buchnera aphidicola (Periphyllus aceris) | reverse complement strand
AAAAAAAAAAAAAAAAAAAAAAAAAAAAAAAAAAAAAAAAAAAAAAAAAAAAAAAAAAAAAAAAAAAAAAAAAAAAAAAAAAAAAAAAAATAAAAAAAATATAAAATAAAAACATAATAAAAAATAATTTTTAACAAAAAAAATAAAAGAAATAAAAAAATATGAATAATATTATCAAAAAAATAGAAAATGAACAAATTAAAAAAAATATACCAAAATTTAATTCAGGTGATACTGTAGAAGTACAAGTTTGGGTAATAGAAGGTTCAAAAAAACGTTTACAATCTTTTGAAGGAATTGTGATAGCTATAAAAAATAGATTTTTAAATTCATCTTTTTGTGTAAGAAAAATATCTAATAACGAAGGAATAGAAAGAGTATTTCAAACTCATTCAAAAAATATAGAAAATATATTTATTAAAAGAAAAGGAAATGTGAGAAAATCTAAATTATATTATTTAAGAAAAAGATTTGGAAAATCAGCTAGAATTAAAGAAAAAATATAATGTATCAAAAAAATTAAACTTATAAAAAATATTTTTTATAAAAACATGCAGTCATAAAATAAATTGTGACTGCTTGTATAAAATTCAATTTTATAATTTATGTTTAAAAAAAATTTTCATCACTATTTAGTACCTCCAACAGTTAAATTATTTATTTTTATAGTAGGTTGTCCAACACAAACTGGCACTTCCTGACCATCTTTAATACATGTACCTGTTCCATTATCTATAAATAAATCGTTTGCAACCATAGAAATTTTGTTCATAATTTCTATTCCAGAACCAATTAAAGTAACATCTTTTATAGAAAAACAAATTTTTCCTTTTTTAATTAAATAAGCTTCAGAAGTAGAAAAAACAAATTCTCCAGAAGTTATGTCTACTTGACCCCCTGTAAAATCAACTGCATAAATTCCATAATCAACACTTTCTATAATTTCTTTTACAGAAGATTTTCCAGATAACATATAAGTATTAGTCATACGAGGCATTGGAAGAAATTCATATGATTCTCGTCTTCCATTACCTGTAGAAATATTTCCCGTTAAACGTGCATTAAATTTATCTTGCAAATATTTTTTTAAAATTCCGTTTTTTATTAAAACATTATATTTTCCTGGAGTTCCTTCATCATCAATAGAAATCGATCCTCTATATTTATTTTTTGTTCCATTATCTACTACAGTACATAAACGAGAAGCAACTTTTTTATTCATTTTACTACTATAAACAGATAAATTTTTTCTATTAAAATCACCTTCTAATCCATGTCCTACAGCTTCATGTAACAAAACTCCTGGATGTCCAGAACCTAAAACTACAGGAAAAGAACCAGATGGTGCTTCTTTAGAAGATAAATTTAAAATAGAAATTCTTGATGCTTCTTGTGATAAATGTTGAATATAAGAAATTCCATTTTTATTTTTTTTAAAAAAATGTTTATATGTTCCTCGAATTCCTCCACTTTTTCTTCCAATTTCTCGCTTACCTCCTTTCTCTTCTGAAAGAACATTTATATTAAGAGACACTAAAGGTCTAATATCCACTGCAAAAACTCCATCTGTAGATGCTACTAAAATATACTCATAAGACCCATACAAATAAGCACTTACTTTTGAAACTCTATTGTCATAATTCCTTGAAAAATAATTCACTTGATTTAAAATATCTATTTTTTTTTCATTTGACAAAGATTTTAAAGGACTTTTAGATTTATAATAAGATTTATTATTTATTTGTAAAAATTTTTTATTATTACGTAAAATATTTGAAGAAAAAATATTACATACTGAAGAACAAATTTTTTTCATACCAGAAAAAGTAATTTGATCTGTGTAAGAAAATCCAGTCATTTCATTCTGAATCGCTCTTAAACCAATACCTTTATTAACTCCATAAAATCCATTTTTAATAATTTTATCTTCTAATTTCCAAGATTCATAAAATTTATGCTGAAAATAAATATCAGAATAGTCTATATTTTTAGCAGAAACATCAGATAATATCGAAAAAACTTCATCTGTTTTAATATTATTTTTTAATAAAATCTTATTCTTTACTTTATTAAACATAAATAAACTCTCTTTTCAAATAAAATT
This sequence comes from Buchnera aphidicola (Periphyllus aceris), assembly GCA_011754245.1. Classification (GTDB taxonomy): domain Bacteria; phylum Pseudomonadota; class Gammaproteobacteria; order Enterobacterales; family Enterobacteriaceae; genus Buchnera_J; species Buchnera_J aphidicola_BF. Next base: position 41,824 of record JAAMXG010000007.1, on the reverse strand, counting down.
TAAAAAAATAATTTTTATATAAAGAAAAAATTAATATTTTAAATTAAAATCTTATTTTTATTCAAATAAATTTAAATAAAAAATAAAATTAATTATAATTTACTCTTTTATTTTGAATATATTATTTTATATTGTATAATAAAAATTATTTAAAAAAATAAAAAATTTTATGAAAAAAAAAATACTACTTTTAAATGGACCTAATATTAATCTTTTAGGAACTAGAGAAAAAAAAATTTATGGAAATATTTCACTACCTATATTATTAAAAAAATTGATAAATTATAGTTTAAAAAAATCTATTGTTTTAACTCATTTACAATCCAATGCAGAACATATTTTAATTGAAAAAATACACTCTTCAAAAAATAAAATAAATTACATAATTATTAATCCAGCTGCTTTTACTCATACGAGTATTGCATTAAGAGATTCATTATTAGCTGTACAAATACCTTTTATTGAAATACATATATCAAATATTTATTCTCGTGAAAATTTTAGATCACATTCTTGGTTATCAGATATTTCAAATGGAGTAATATGTGGTTTAGGACTAGATGGATATAAATTAGCATTAAAAATAGCCATAAAAAGACTAAATAAAAAAAATAATCTATAAATAATTATTTTATAAAATAAATTTTTAAAATATTTTTTAAAAAAATAATAAATTTTAATCAATTTTAAGAATAGAAAGTAAATTTTCCATATCTTTTGGCAAATTTATTTTTAAAATAATTTTTTTTTTTTTTATAGGATGAGAAAAAATTAATTTATAAGCATGCAAGGCTTGTCTTGGAAAAATTTTAATAAATTTAAAAGCCTTACTTGTTTCTAATCCATTAAAATAATTATAATTAATTTTATACTTTAAATCTCCAACTATAGGATGACGAATATAAAACATATGTACTCGAATCTGATGCGTTCTACCAGTTTCTAAACGTAACTTTAATAATGTAGAATTATTGAAATTTTCTATAACTTTATAATGCGTCATAGAAGGTTTTCCAAACTGATTAACTACCATACATGTGCGTTTTTTTTTATTTCTTGTAATAGGAGCGTTAACAAATCCTCCATTTTTAATTCTTCCTAATACAATAGATTTATATTTTCTTATAATTTTTCTCTTTTTCATCATTTTCATTAATAAAAAATATGAAGAAATTTTTTTTGCTATAATAATTAACCCAGTCGTATCTTTATCTAACCGATGAATAATTCCTGCGCGCGGCAATTGAAAGAAAATTTTATTATAATACAATAAACCATTTAATAAAGTAAAATTATTATTTTTAAATCCTGGATGTACAACTAACGAAGACGGTTTATTAATTACTAATAAATATTTATCTTCATAAATGATATCTAAATATATTTTTTCAGGAACAAAAAAATCCATCGTTTCAAAAACCAATTTAATTTTTAAAAAATCTCCTTTTTTAACTTTAAATCTTGGTGAATTAATAACAACATTATTAACATAAACATTATTTTTCAAAATACTTTTTTTAAAAATAGTTCTTGAATATTGTGAAAATAATATTGATAAAACTTTATCTAATCTAAATTTATTAAAATTATTAGTAGTAATAATTTTACTTAAAATAATAGTATTTTTCATATAATACATCCTTTTTCTAAAAAACAAAATTTATCAAAAAAATAATAAAAAATATTAATAAAACTTATAAAAAATTTTTAAATATATTATGATAAATTTAATTTTTTAATAAAATATTAAATATGTTTTAAATAAAAAAATAAAATATATAATATAATTAAGAATTATAAATTATAAAGAATAATATATGGATTTATATGACCTATACAACAGAATTGATACGTAAAAAATTTTTAGAATTTTTTAAAAAAAAAAATCATATAATTTATCCTAGTAGTTCATTAGTAATAGAAAATGATCCATCAATTTTATTTACTAATGCAGGAATGAATCAATTTAAAAATTTTTTTTTAGGATATGAAATACCAGAAAATAAAAAAATTTCTAGTATTCAAAATTGTATTCGCGCTGGAGGAAAAAAAAATGATTTAGAAAACGTAGGAAAAACTTCGAGACATCATACATTTTTTGAAATGTTAGGAAATTTTAGTTTTGGAGAATATTTTAAAAAAAAATCTATATTGTATGCATGGGAATTATTAACATCAAAAAAATGGTTTAATATAGATGCAAATAAATTATTAGTAACAGTATATGAAGAAGATTTAGAATCTTATCATATTTGGAGAAAAATTATAGGTCTATCAAAAAACAAAATTATAAAAACACCAAACAAAAAAAATAAATCAGAAAATTTTTGGAAAATGGGAAAATACGGTCCATGTGGTCCGTGTACTGAAATTTTTTATGATTATAAGAAAAATATTAAACAAAATGATTTAAAAAAAAATAACATATTACAAAAAAAATATATTGAATTATGGAATATAGTTTTTATTCAATATAATAAATTAACAAATGGAAAATACTTAAAACTTAAAATTCCTTCAGTAGATACAGGTATGGGATTAGAAAGAATTTCTGCTGTATTACAAAAAGTTAAATCAAATTATGATATTGATATATTTAAAAATATTATAAAAAATATTAAAAAAATAAATAATATAAAAAAAAATAATAAAAAATCTATCCAAGTTATTGCTGATCACATTAGATCTAGTTCATTTTTAATTGCAAGTAATGTATTTCCTTCCAACGAATATCGAGGATATGTTTTAAGAAAAATTATTAGAAGAGCAATAAGACATGGATATTCTATTGGTATAAAAAAATGTTTTTTTTATAAATTAGTTCCTGTCTTAATAAAATATATGGGCAGTTCTGGAAAATTATTAAAAAATAATGAACAAAAAATTATTAAAACATTAAAAATAGAAGAATTACAATTTTCTAAGACTTTAAAAAGTGGATTAAAATTATTAAAAAATGAAATAAAAAAAATCAACAATAACAAATTAGATGGAAACTTTGTATTTTATTTACATGATACGATTGGATTTCCAATAGATTTAACAAAAGATTTTTGTAAAGAAAAAAATATTGAAATTGATGTCGAAACTTTTAAAGAAGAAGTAAAAAAAAGAAAAGAAAATTCGAAAGAACAAAAATTTAATATAAATAACAAAAAAATATTTATTTCAATAAAAAAAAAAACAAAATTTAAAGGATATAATTTTTACAAATATAAAAGTTATATAAAATCTATTTATAAAAATTATAAATTAACTACTAAAATTACTAACTCTGAAAAAGGAAAAATTATACTTGATAAAACTCCTTTTTATCCGGAATCAGGTGGACAAATTGGAGACTCTGGATTAATTCAATCAAAAAATGGAATTTTTAAAGTTTCAAATACTAAAAAATGTGGAAATTTTATTATTCATAATGGACAATTAATATCTGGAAAAATAAAAATAAAAGATAAAGTTATTTCAAAAATAAATTTTAAAAAAAGAAAATTAATAGAAAAAAATCATACTGCTATACATTTATTAAATTCTGCATTGAAAAAAGTATTAGGAAAAAATGTTATTCAAAAAGGTTCACTAGTTAATGATAAAAAAATAAGATTTGATTTTTCTTATCCTAAAAATTTAAAAATCAAGGAATTAGATGAAGTAGAAAATTTAGTAAATAACTTCATTCATAAAAATAAAAGTGTAAAAATTTTTTCAACAAATTTTAAAAAAGCAAAAAAAAAAAAAATAAACTTTCTATCTCATAAAATTTATAAAAAAAATGTAAGAGTAGTTTCTATAAAACCTTTTTCTTGTGAATTATGTACAGGAACACACGTAAAAAAAACAGGAAAAATTTTTATATTTAAAATAATTTCTGAAAAAAGTATTTCTTCTGGAGTAAGAAGAATACAAGCGATAACATATAAAAAAGCTATTTCTTATATAAAAAAACAAGAAAATAATTTAGAAAAAATAAAAGAAATAGTAAAAAATAAAAATTTAAATTTAATTTCAAAAATAAAAAACATTGTTAAAGATAACAAAAAAATAAAAAAAGAAAACAAAAAAATATTAAAAAAATACATCCTGTTAAAATCAAAAAAAATTTTAAAAAAAACATATGAAATTAATAATAAAAAAATAATCTTTTCAATTCTATATAACGAAAGTAATTTTACTATTTTTAAAATAATAGATGAAATACAAAAAAAAAATAATTCAGTTATTATTGTTTTAATTAATATTTCAAAAATAATAAATTTAAAAATAAAAATCAGTAAAAATTTAATACCTTTTTTTCAAGCAAATAAAATACTTTTATTAATATTCAAAAAAATAAATGGAAAAGGAGGAGGTAATAAATATATCTCTGAAGGAATTATAAAAAACTATAAATCAAAAAAAAAAATAATAAAAAAAATAAAAAAAATAATATTTTCTTTAATAAAATAAATTATACATTTAATATAAAATGTCTTTAAAAATAAAGAAATAAATAAAAGAAAAATAAAATTAATTAATTTTTTAAAAAAAATAATTTTATAACTTTAAAACTAAAATTATACGGAATTTAAAAAAACAATCTTTTTTAAGGAAAAAAAAATGCTAATTTTAACAAGAAGAATCGGTGAAACACTAGTTATAGGAGATGAAATTACAATAACAGTGTTAGGAGTAAAAGGAAATCAAGTAAGAATCGGAGTAAATGCTCCAAAAGAAATTTCTGTCCATAGAGAAGAAATATATCAAAAAATACAAGCTGAAAAAAATAATAAATAAAATTTTATTAAATATAAAAAAATATTTCAAAATAAAAATATCAAATTGACTTTTAATAACAAAAAAGTATAATATACATAAAATAAAATAAAAAAAATGATTTTAAAAATATATAGTATTTAAAGTGAGATGGCCGAGTGGTTTAAGGCGCTCCCCTGCTAAGGGAGTATGCATTAAAATGCATCGAGGGTTCGAATCCCTCTCTCATTAAAAATTTTATATTTTTTTATTTGAACTCTAAAGAAAAAATTTACATCCGTAGCTCAGTTGGATAGAGCGCTCGGCTACGAACCGAGAGGTCGTGGGTTCAAATCCTACCGGATGTATATATAAAAAAAATTTATATATAAATATATAATAAAAATTTTCGTATTAAAAATTTTAATAAAATATTAAAAATAATTATATGATTAAAAAAAGAATTAAAAAAGTTCCAAGAATTTATTTAAATCAAAAACTTCAAATAAATCAAGAAATTTCTCTTACAAATAAAAAAAATCATTACATTATTTCAGTAATAAGAATGAAATGTAAAGAATTTATTAATATTTTTAATAATACAAATTATTTATTTAGATCTAAAATAATAAAATTAAGTAAAAAAAAAATTATTTTAAAAATAATTAAAAAAAAACTAGTTAATAATGAATCTTTTTTAAAAATAAATTTAGGACAATCAATTTCAAGAAATGAAAAAATGTCATGGATTGTTCAAAAAGCATCAGAATTAGGAGTATATTCAATCACTCCTTTAATATGCAAAAATTCATTTTTATTAAACAAAAATTATAATATTTTAAACAAAATTAATAGATGGAAAAAAATATCTATTTCAGCCAGCGAACAATGTCAAAGAAATTCAATAACAAAAATTTTAAATCCTACAAGTTTAAAAGATTGGGTTCATTCCTATAATAATGAAAAAAATATTATTTTTACCCCAAACATTAACAAAAAAAATAAAAAAATATTAAAAAAAAAATTTAATAAAATAAATATTTTAATAGGTTCAGAAAAAGGATTTTCATTAAAAGAAATTAATTTTTGTATAAAAAATAATTTTTCTCATATGAATTTAGGAAAAAGAATTTTACGAACTGAAACAGCATGTATTACTGCAATCTCTATAATTCAATATAAATATGGAGATTTAAACGTTTTAAATAATTAATTTTTATTAAAAAAAATAAAAAATAAAACTAAAATTTTTTAAATATAGTTTCAATTTTAGAATTTTTTCCTATTAATAAAATATCTGGTTTTCTTTTAGAAAAAATACCAACAGAAAGAACACCCGGAATATTATTAATTTTTTTTTCTATATTTTTTGGATTTAATATAAAAAAATCACTAATATCTAAAATATAATTATTATTATCAGTTATTATATTTTTTCTTCTTTTTACATTTCCTCCAATTTTTTTTAACTCGTTTTTAACATATTTATAAGACATAGGTAAAACTTCTACAGGCAAAGGAAATTTTCCTAATATATTAACTTTTTTTGTTTTATCAATAATACAAATAAATTTTTTTGAAGCAGATGCAATAATTTTTTCTCGCATTAAAGCTGCACCCCCTCCTTTAATCATTTCCATATTTTGATTTATTTCATCAGCACTATCAATATATACAGGTAAATAATTTACTTCATTTAATTTAAAAATTTTAATTCCATATTTTTTTAAGATTTTAGTTGTTTTTTTAGAAGATGATACAACTCCTATTATTTTATCCTTAATTTTACTTAAATATTTTATAAAATAAGAAATTGTCGAACCAGTTCCAATTCCAATAATTTGTTTAAATGGAACAAATTTTAAAGCTTCAAATGCTACTTTTTTTTTTAATTTTTCTAACTTCATAAAATAAATACCATTTTATTAAAATAAGATTTAAAAAATTATTTTTTTTTATTATAATTATCTATAAAAAATTTTTAAAATCAATGCATAAAAAATTATTTCATGTTTTATTTAAAATATTTTTTTAAAAATATTTTAAAATAAAATTTATAACTTAAAAAATTAATATAAATTTTTTGTTATAAACAAAAATAATTAAAAATTTAATTTATTGAAAAAAAAATAATTCAATTATAAATCTGGGGTACCTGGATTCGAACCAGGGATGTCGGTATCAAAAACCGATGCCTTAACCTCTTGGCTATACCCCAAAAAAAAAGAAAGAAAAATAAAAAATTTTAAAAAATAAAATTTTTATTAATTCAAATTACTACGGAAGGCGAGATTTGAACTCGCAAACCTAAAAAGGCGCCAGAACCTAAATCTGGTGCGTCTACCAATTTCGCCACTTCCGCAAATAAAATATAAAAGATTTTATTTTTTATATCATTAATTTTTTTTACATAGCTATGATAGGAATTGAACCTATGACCTCAGCGTTATGAGTGCTGCGCTCTTACCAACTGAGCTACATAGCCTGAAAATTTTTTTGATATATATAAATTTTAAATAATAAAATTTTAATAATATAAAATATTAAAAATAATTCTAATTTATATATATTAATATTATTAAATTATTTAAAATATAATAAATTTTAATTAAATTTAAGTATTAAAATTATATCATATACAAAATAAAAATTCTATAAAGAAAAAATAATTTAAAAAATATAAAACTTATATATTTAAAAAAAAAAAAAAAAAAAAAAAAAAAAAAAAAAAAAAAAAAAAAAAAAAAAAAAAAAAAAAAAGGATGAAAAATGTTAAATAATAAAATAAATAAAAATTTTATATTAAAAATAATAGATAAAGACTTAAAAAATAAAAAATATAAAAAAATACATACAAGATTTCCTCCAGAACCAAACGGTTTTCTTCATATTGGTCATGCAAAATCAATATATTTAAATTTTGAAATTGCAAAAATATATAATGGAAAATGTAATTTAAGATTTGATGACACAAATCCATCAAATGAAAAAAAAAAATATGTTACATCTATTAAAAAAAATATTAAATGGATGGGTTATAAATGGAATAAAAAAAGTTGTTATTCATCTCAATATTTTAAAAAACTAAATAAATACGCAATTTATTTAATTAAAAAAAAAGTTGCTTATATAGATCAATTATCTAAAAAAGAAATTAAAGAATATAGAGGAACATTAATTAAAAAAGGTAAAAATAGCCCTTATAGAAATCGCTCGACAAAAGAAAATTTAAAATTATTTAAAGAAATGAAAAATGGAAAATTTAAAGATGGAGAAATTTGTCTACGAGCAAAAATTAATATGAAATCATCAAATATTACTATGAGAGATCCTGTACTATATAGAGTAAAAAATAGTTTTCATTATAAAACTAAAAATAAATGGTGTATATATCCAACCTATGATTTTAGTCATTGCATATCAGATTTGATAGAAGGAATAACACATTCTTTATGTTCCTTAGAATTTTTAAATAATAAAGAATTATATAAATGGATTTTAAAAAAAATTGATGCAAAAAATTATCCAAAACAATATGAATTTTCTCGATTAAATTTAGAATATACAATTCTTTCAAAAAGAAAATTAAAAATTTTAGTAAAAAAAAAAATTGTACAAGGTTGGAATGACCCTCGAATGCCAACTTTATCCGGTCTAAAAAAAAGAGGTTATACTCCCTCTTCTATAAAAAATTTTTGTAAAAAAATTGGAATTTCTAAAAAAAACAATTTAATAGAATTATCACTTTTAGAACACTGTATTAGAAATGACTTAAATTCTCATGCTCCTCGTTTTATGGCAATAATAAATCCAATTAAAGTTATTATTATAAATATGAAAAAAAATTACAATGAAAAGATAATAGTAAAAAATCACCCAAAATATAAAAATATGGGTACTCATAAAATTTATTTTAATAAAATTATATATATCGATAAATCTGATTTTAAAGAAAAATTTAATTCAAAATATCGTAGATTAGCTTTAAATAAAGAAGTAAGATTGCGTTATTCATATGTCATTAAAGCTAAAAAAATTAAAAAAGATAATCAAGGTAATATAATAAAAATATTTTGTACGTATGATAAAAATACATTAGGAAAAAATCCTTCTGATAGAAAAATTAAAGGAGTAATACATTGGATATCAAAAAAAAAATCAATTGCATCAAAATTTCAAATTTTTAAACCTATTTTTACTATTCCTAATCCAGAAAACAAAAAAAATTTTTTAAAATATATAAATCTTAAATCTATGACCATTAAAAATGGATTTATAGAAAAATGTTTTTTAAAAAATAAATTTAAAAATTTTCAATTTGAAAGAGAGGGATATTTTATTATTGATAAAAAACAATCTAAAATTAATCAAATAATAACATTTAATAAAACAATTTCTTTAAAAGAAAACAATTTTAAATAAATAAAAAAAAAAAATTTTTATAAGAATATAAAAAATTTTAAAAAAAAATAAAAAACAAAAAAAATGTTACAATCAAATAAAAGTAAAAATATTAAAAAAAAATTTTTTTATATTATTTAATAAAAAAAAATAAAACACTATTTAACTAAAAATATTTTTAACATATAAAAAATAATTAAATTATTTATTTATAACTATTATGGTAAATAAAAAAATTATTGTAATTATTTTTATGATTTTGTAATATTATTTTATTTAATTTTAATTTTAATTAAATAATTATAAATTCCTTAAAAAATCTATCTTAAATACATTTATAAAATTTTAAAAATATCAACTATTTGAGGAAAACAATGTCTAAAATTATAAAAATAATAGGTCGAGAAATTATTGATTCTAGAGGTCAACCAACTATAGAAGCAGAAGTTCATACAAAAAGTGGATACATTGGAATTGCTTCAGTGCCTTCTGGAGCTTCAAAAGGATCAAAAGAAGCATTAGAATTAAGAGATAAAAATAAGAATCGTTTTTTTGGTAAAGGAGTTAAAAAATCTGTACATTTAATTAATAAATTAATTTCAAAAAATTTAATAAATAAAAATTCTATTGACCAAGAAAAAATTGATGAAATCATGATTAATTTAGATGGTACTAAAAACAAAAAATTTTTAGGAGCAAATACTATTTTAGCAGTTTCTTTAGCAAACGCTAAAGCTGCTGCAATGACTAAAAAAATTCCTTTATTTCAACATATTTCAGAATTAAATAATACGCCAAAAAAATATTCTATGCCATTACCAATGATGAATATTATTAATGGAGGAAAACATTCTAATAATAATATAGACTTACAAGAATTTATGATACAACCAATTTCAGCAAAGAATTTTAAACATGCAATACAAATTGGTTGTGAAATATTTTTTAATTTGTCAAAAATATTAAAAAATAAAAATATGAGTACAGCAGTAGGTGATGAAGGAGGATATTCTCCAAATTTAAATTCAAACGAATCCGCTTTACGTTTAATATTAAAAGCTGTAAAAAAATCAGGCTATATTATTGGAAAAGATATTACTCTTGCAATCGATTGTGCTGCTTCTGAACTTTACGATAAAAAATCTAAAACTTATTTTTTAAATGGAGAAAATAAATCCTATACTTCATTAGAGTTTACAAAATATTTAGAAAAATTAACTAAAAAATATCCTATTTTTTCTATAGAAGATGGACAAGATGAATCAGATTGGAAAGGTTTTCAAGAACAAACAAAAATTTTAGGTAAAAAAATTCAAATTGTTGGAGATGATCTTTTTGTAACAAATGTAAAAATTTTAAAAAAAGGAATAAAAAATAAAATTGCTAACTCTATACTAATTAAACCAAATCAAATTGGAACATTAACGGAAACTATTAAAACAATACAAGTAGCCAAAAAATCAAATTATAACGTCATTATTTCTCATCGTTCTGGAGAAACTGAAGATATAACAATAGCAGATTTAGCTGTAGGAACTTCTTCCGGTCAAATAAAAACAGGTTCTTTAAGTAGAACAGATAGAATAGCTAAATACAATCAATTAATTAGAATAGAAGAAAGATTAGGTTTTTTAAATGCTCCCTATAATGGTTTTAAAGAAATAAATATTAAAAAAAAATAATGTTTTAACAAAAAAAAAGAAAAAAAATAGTAGTAAAATAAAATATTTAAAATATATTATTTTACTACATATTAAATAATTCTATAAAAATTCTTTTTTAAAATATAATTTATTACTGAAAAGAAAAAAAATAAAAAGTAAAATAAATAAATTTTTTTTATTATAATTATAAAAAATATAAAAAAATGAAAAAATTAAAAAATAAATTATTAATAATAGTAGATGGAACAAATTATTTATATAGAGCATATTTTGCTTTTAAAAATTTTAAAAACAAAAAAGGAAAACCTATAGGTGTAATATACGGAATTTTAACAATGTTAAAAAAAGTTTTTAATAAATATAATCCAGATAAAATAATAATAATATTTGATCATAAAAAAAAAACATTTAGAAAAGAAATATATAAAAAATATAAAAAAAATAGAAAAAAAATACCAAAAGATTTAAAAAAACAAATAAAATCTGTAATAAAAATTATAAATTATATAGGTATTCCAATATTAAAAATACCTAAATTTGAAGCAGATGATATTATATGTACTATAGCAACTCAACAAATTAAAAAAATAAAAAAAATTTTAATTTTAACAAACGATAAAGATATTACTCAAGTAGTTAATAAAAATATAAATATTCTTCACCACGATGGTAAAATTATCGGAATTAAAGAAGTTAAAAAAAAATATGGAGTTCCACCTAAACTAATAAAATATTTTTTAGCAATTGTAGGAGATCGTTCAGATAATATTCCTGGAATTCCAGGTATTGGAATAAAAACAGCAACAAAAATTTTAAAAATTTTTAAATCATTAAAAGAAATTTATAAAAATTTAAATAAATTAAAATTATTAAATATTAGAAATTCAAAAAACTTAAAAAAAATATTTAAAAAAAATAAAAAAATTGCTTTTCTTTCATATTCTTTATCAAAAATTCAAATGAATATAAAATTAAAAAAATTAGATAAAAATTTTAAATTTAAAAAACCAAATATAAAAAAATTATTTCAATATTTTAAAAAAAATAATTTAATTAAATTAAAAAAATCATTTAAAAAATCTTATTGGTTTAATCAATTAATAAAAAAATACTTTTAAAAAAAAATTATATTTTTTTTATATATAAAGAATTAATTTTTTTTTTTAATTGAAAAATTCCAATTTTTTTTAAAGAAGAAAAAATTTGAATGTCAGCTTTAATTTTTAAAGATAATATTTTTTTTTTTGATAAAATATATTTTTTATTTTTTAAAAAATTATTAATTTTATCACATTTATTTAATAAAATTATTATTTTTATTTTTTTTTCATTAAGTAAATTCATAATCTCTAAGTCATTTTTTTTAAAAAAAAAATTAATGTCGACTAAAATTATTACTCCAATTAAACATTCTCTATAAGATATATATTCCTTAATTTCTTCTACCCATTTTAATTGTGATTGTTTAGAAAATTTAGAATAACCATAACCAGGAAAATCTATTATTCTAAAATTATCAAAAATTTTAAAAAAATTAATTAATTGAGTACTTCCAGGAAATTTACTAACTCGCGATAATTTTTTTTTATTTGATAAAATATTTATTAAAGTGGATTTTCCAACATTAGAATAACCAATACAAGCTATTTCATATCCAAAATTAATATCTATTTCTTTTATACAACTAAAACTTTTTATAAACGAAAAAGAGTTAAAATTTAATAATTTCATAAAAACCTTATATAAAAATAATTAATAATTTTTTAAACGTTTTATAAAAAATAACAATATAATTATATTATATAAAAAAATTATAAAATACTGTTAAATTTTAATGAATGTATTATTATAAATAAACATTATATAAAATATATTTTTGAAAAATTAAATAAATTTTAAAATATAAAAATAATTTAAGAAAAAGGAAAATTTATCATGAATAAAAAAATTAGAAATATTGCAATTATTGCTCATGTTGATCATGGAAAAACAACATTAGTAGATAAATTATTACAACAATCAGGAATTTTTAAAAGTCATGAAGAAAAAAAAGAAAGAGTAATGGATAGTAATGATTTAGAAAAAGAAAGAGGAATTACAATTACTTCAAAAAATACTTCTATTATGTGGAATAAATATAAAATTAATATTGTTGATACTCCAGGACACGCTGATTTTGGAGGAGAAGTAGAACGTGTATTATCTATGGTAGATTCTGTCTTATTAGTAGTAGATGCCTTAGATGGTCCTATGCCTCAAACAAGATTTGTAACAGAAAAATCTTTTAAATATAAAATAAACCCAATTTTAGTAGTTAATAAAGTAGATAGATCTAATTCTAGACCAGATTGGGTAGTAGATCAAGTATTTGATTTATTTATAAATTTAAATGCAACTGATCAACAATTAGATTTTCCAATAATTTATACATCAGCTTTATTAGGAAAATCTGGATTAGATTATAAAAATTTAGAAAACAACATGGTTCCTTTATTAGAATCTATTGTTAAATATACTCCAGCACCAAAAAATAATATAAAAAAAAAATTTAAAATGCAAATTTCACAATTAGATTATGATAATTATTTAGGAGTAATCGGAATTGGAAGAATTAATTCTGGATCAATTAAAATAAATGAAAAAATTAAAATAATAAATAATCAAGGAAAAAATTACTATGGTAAAATTAATAAAATATTAACATATTTTGGATTAAAAAGAATTAATGTAAATTCTGCAATATCAGGAGATATCATTGCAATTACTGGAATAGAAAATATTAAAATTTCAGATACAATATGTGATATTGAAAATTCTATTCCTTTACCTAAACTTAAAATTGATGAACCTACAGTAAAAATGTTTTTTTCAGTAAACTCTTCTCCTTTTTCTGGAAGAGAAGGAAAATATATTACTTCAAGACAAATTTTAGATAGATTAAATAAAGAAAAAATTCATAACGTTGCTTTAAAAGTAAAAGAAACAAAAGATTCAAGTGTTTTTTGTGTTTCTGGAAGAGGTGAATTACATTTATCTATTTTAATAGAAAATATGAGAAGAGAAGGATATGAATTAGAAGTATCTCGACCTAAAGTAATATTTAAAAAAATTGATAATATAGAAAAAGAACCTTTTGAACATGTTATTCTAGATATAGAAGAAAAACACCAAGGAGTAATTATGAAATATTTAGGAGAACGAAAAGGTGAAATTAAAAATATGATTTCAGATAACAAAGGAAGAGTTAGACTTGAATATATTTTATCAAGTAGAGCATTAATTGGATTTCGTTCTGAATTAATTAATATTACATCTGGAACGGGTTTATTTTGTTCATCTTTTAGTCATTATGAAAAAATATCTAAATTTCCAATTGGACAACGAAGAAATGGTGTTTTAATATCCAATAATACAGGATATGCAGTAGCATTTGCATTATTTAATCTACAAGATAGAGGAAAATTATTTCTTGGACATGGAGCAAACGTTTATCAAGGACAAATAATAGGAATGCATACTAAATCAAATGATTTAACAGTAAATTGTTTAACAGGAAAAAAACTTACCAATATGAGAGCTTCCGGAACAGATGAAGCAATTAATTTAATTAAACCAATAAATCTGACTCTTGAACAAGCAATTAGTTTTATAAATGATGACGAATTAATAGAAATAACTCCAAAATCAATTCGTTTAAGAAAAAAATTTTTAACTGAAAATGAAAGAAAATGCGCTTTAAGAAAAAAAAATAATAAGTTATACTTCTAATAATTTATGAATTAATTTTTTATTTTTTATATCTTGATATGAAGTTAATAAACTATAAGAATGAATTATGGATTTTAAATTAGAAAGTGAACAATCAAAATTATCATTTATGATCAAATAATCATATTCTAAATAATGTTTCATTTCTTTTAAAAAATTTTTCATTCTTTTTAATATAACTAATTTTGTATCTTGATTTCTCTTATATAATCTTTTTAGTAATTCTTTTTTAGAAGGAGGAATTAAAAAAATACTTTTAGAATGAGGATAAATTTTTTTAATTTGTCGAGCTCCTTTCCAATCTATATCAAACAAAATATTTTTTCCGGAAGCTAAAATTTTTTTTATATTTTTTAAAGATGTTCCATAATAATTATTAAACACTTTAGCATATTCTAAAAATTTATTTTTTTTTATCATTAATTTAAATTTTTTTTTAGAAATAAAATAATAATCAATTCCATGTTTTTCATTAGGTCGCATTAATCTAGTGGTAAATGAAATAGATAATTTAAATTTTATTTTTTTTTCTTTTTTTAAAAAAGCTTTTATTAAACTTGATTTTCCTGTTCCACTAGGAGCAGAAATAATAAAAATTTTTTCTGTATTAATCATATAGTTATTTTATACTCAGTAAATTTTAAAAATATAAAAAAAATATTATTATAAATATATATATAAAATAAAAAGTCATAAAATTTAAAATATTTTTAATTTTAAAATTATAAAATATCTCAAAATTAATAAATTTAATATTTTCATAATGTTAATAAATTATAAAAATATATAATATTTTAATTTTTTATATCAAAACTTTAAAAGAAATATTATTTATTTTATAAATAAATTCTTTTTTATATAAATTATTTAACACTACTTGAACATAAATAATTTTTTTATCAACTATTACAGAAGATAATAAAATCCCTTTTTTAATCCAATTATCTTTAATTTTTACGTATACAAAATCTCCAGGAAAAAAAATATTTTTTTTAAAAAAACAATATAAAACAACTAAAGATCTTTTATTTAATTTTTTATATTTAATTTTAGCTATATTTTCTTGTCCCATATAACATCCTTTTTTAAAACTTAATGAATTTTTAAACTTATGTAAATTAATTTCCTGAGGAAAAAAACATAATGAAGTTTTTTGTTCAATTATTGGAACATTTTCTTGAATATCAATTAATAACCACTGTTTATTATTTTTTAAAAAACCTGCTTTTTTAAATTTTTTTTTCAAACAACGTAACTTCTTATAAGGAATAATTATTAAAAATCTTTCTATTAAATTTTTTAACCAAATAAGTGTATTTTCTTTAAAACAAATAATAGGATTTTTTTTTTTAGGTAAAATTTTAAAAATTTTATTTAATTTTTTTTTAGCATTTAAACCTGAAATACCAAATAAAAAAAATTTTTTATATTTTTTTATTTTAACATCAAAAAAAATAGAATACTTTTTCATTGCTTTTATTTGATTTAAATAAACACTATTTCTTAATATATAAAAATAATTATTATTTTTTTTAAAAAAAAATAATGTGCTCCATACTTTTCCTTTTTCGTTACAATGACTACAAAAAATATATTTATTTTTTTTTAATATATTAATATTTGCTGTAATTTGATTTTGTAAATATCTGTATTTATCTTTTCCAGAAACTTTAATAATAGTAAATTTCTTTAAACAAGAAAAAGAAGGAAGAATTTCAGTTATAGGAATCATAAAATTTTTATTTGTTATCAGTATTATATATTTTTAAGATAAAATTTTTTTCTTTTTTATTATAATATATCAAAAATATAATATAAAACAATATCTTAAAAATTTATTTTAGAACATTTTTTTTAGTTTAAAATAAATAATAATCTAAAAAAATTTATACGTTAAACAATTTATATTATATAATTTAAAATCATTAAAACAAAAATTTTAAAAAATATGTATAAAATTAAATCGATTCATAAAAAAATATTCAAATATATTAAAAAAAATAAAAAACTTAGGAAAAATCTTTGAATTAAAAAAAAAGAAAATAAAAATATTAGAAATAAATGATAAAATAAATTCTAATAAAGACTGGACTAACATAAAACGTATTAAAAAATATAATATTAAAAAAAAAAAAATAAAAAAAATAATTATTTTATTCCAATATATAAAAAAAAAAATTCAAGAAAATAAAAAATTATTAAAACTTTCAATACAATTATCTGATTTTTCTATTTTAGAAGATATAAAAAAATCGTTAAACAAAATAAAAAAAAAATTAAATTATTTAGAATTTAAAAAAATATTTATCAAAAAAATAGACAAAAAAAACTGCTATATGGATATAAAATCCGGATCTGGAGGAATAGAAGCACAAGATTGGTCTAAGATGTTACTAAAAATGTATTTAAACTGGTGTTATAAAAAAAAATTTAAAACAGAAATTATAAATATAAATAATAATGAATTAAATGGAATAAAATATGCAACAATAAAAATTAAAGGAAAATATTCATTTGGTTGGTTAAGAACTGAATCAGGAATACATAGATTAATAAGAAAAAGTCCATTTAATTCTGGAAATAAAAGACATACATCTTTTAGTTCAATCTTTGTATATCCTATGATAAAAAGTAAAAATTTTAAAAAAATAAATAAATCCGATTTAAAAATAGATGTTTATAAAGCTTCAGGAGCTGGAGGACAACATGTTAATAAAACAGAATCAGCTGTTAGAATCACACATATTCCTAGTGGTATAATATCAAAATGTCAAAATAATCGTTCACAACATAAAAATAAAAAACAAGCAATAAAACAAATACAATCTAAAATATTCAATCTTCAAAACAAAAAAAATATGTTAAAAAAAAAAGAAATAAGTCAAAACAAATCAAAAATAAAATGGGGAAATCAAATAAGATCATATATATTAGATGCTTCACGAATAAAAGATGAAAGAACCGGTTTAGAAACAAAAAATATACAAAAATTTTTGAATGGAAAAATAGATAAATTTATAAAAAAAAGTTTAAAATTAGGATTTTAAAAGAATGAAAATAGTAAAAAAAATTAAAAATATAAACAAAAATTTTGAAAATGAAAATAACGAATTTCATAATAGAAAAAAAAAATTAAAAATTTTAAAAAAAGATGGTTTTGATTTTCCAAATAATTTTAAAAAAAAATATTCTTCAAAAAAAATTTTTAAAAAATATAATTTTAAAAATAGAGAATCTTTAAAAAAATTAAATATATCAATTCAAATAGCAGGGAGAATTATTCAAAAAAGAATTATGGGAAAAGCTACTTTCCTAAAATTACAAGATTATTATGGAACAATACAAATATATTCATCTCAAAATTCCTTTCAATCTAATAAAAATAATTATTTTGAATTTAAAAACATAGATTTAGGTGATATTATAGGAATTTATGGTATTTTATTTAAAACTAAAACAAATGAATTAACAATTCATTGTAATAAATTTATTTTGTTAACAAAATCCTTAAGACCACTTCCTGAAAAATGGCATGGTTTAGTAAATCAAGAAATTAAATATAGAAAAAGATATATTGATTTTATTTCAAATACAAAATTAAAAAAAATATTTCATAATAGAGCAAAAATAATTTCATATATTAGAAAATATATGAAAAATAACAAATTTTTAGAAGTAGAAACTCCAATGCTACATGATGTACCTGGAGGTGCTATTGCAAAACCATTTATTACATATCATAATTCATTAAATAAAAAAATGTATTTAAGAATTGCTCCAGAACTGTACTTAAAAAGACTAATTATCGGAGGATTTGAAAAAATTTTTGAAATTAATAGAAATTTTAGAAATGAAGGAATATCTTCTCGTCATAATCCAGAATTTACAATGATGGAAGTATATATTGCATATACTGATTATAAATATATTATTAAATTTACTGAAAATTTAATAAAATATATTTCAAAAAAAATGTTTAAAAAAAAAGAAATTAAATATCAAAATTATAATTTAAATTTTAAAAAACCATTTCAAAAATTAACAATGATAGAATCTATTATCAAATTCAATAAAAATATATCTCAAAAAAATTTGAATAATCTTAAAAATGTTAAAGAAGTTGCAAAATTATTAAAAATAAATATAAAAAAAAAATGGAAATTAGGAAAAATAATTACAGAAATATTTGAAAAAACAGTAGAAAAAAAATTAATAGAACCAACATTTATTACAGAATATCCTATTGAAGTTTCTCCGTTATCAAAAAGAAATTATAAAAAAAAAAAAATTGCAGATAGATTTGAACTTTTTATGGGAGGATACGAAATTGGTAATGGTTTTTCAGAATTAAATGATTCAGAAGAACAAAAAAAAAGATTTAAACAACAAATAAAAAAAAAAGAAAATTTTAATAAATTTTATGATGAAGATTACATATTAGCTTTAGAACACGGATTACCACCAACTGGAGGTTTAGGAATAGGAATAGATCGATTAATCATGATTTTTACAAATCAAAAAAATATAAGAGATGTGATAATTTTCCCAACAATGCGTTCTATAAAAAAATAATTTACTATTTAAAAATTTAAAAATATGAAAAAAATAAAAAAATTGATTATCAAAAAAAAAAATATATTATCTGCAATTAAAATCTATAAAACTCCATTATGGATATATGATTACAAAACCATAAAAAAACAAATATTAAAATTAAAAAAATTTGATATTATTAGATTTGCTCAAAAATCTTGCTCAAACATTCATATTTTAAGAATAATGAAAAAATTAGGAGCAAAAATAGATGCAGTTTCTCTTGGAGAAGTGGTAAGAGCATTAAAAGCTGGTTTTAAAGGAAACTGTAATGATATTGTATATACTTCAGATATCATAGATAAAAAAACATTAAAAAAAGTTGTGTTACATAAAATTCCAATTAATATTGGATCTATTGATATGATTAAAAAAATTGGAAAAATTTCACCAAATCATAAAGTCTGGTTAAGAATAAATCCAAAATTTGGAGATGGTCACAACAAAAAAACAAACACTGGAGGAAAAAATAGTAAACATGGAGTATGGAATACAAAATTAGCAATTTCTTTAATAAAAAAATATAATTTAAATTTAATTGGATTACATATGCATATTGGTTCTGGAGCAGATTATAATCATTTAAAAAAAGTTTGTTATGTTATGACTAAATCAGCTCTATTAATTAACAAAAAAATTTCCTTTATTTCAGCAGGAGGAGGATTGCCAATTCCATATAAAATACATGATAAAAAAATTAATATAAAAAGTTATTATAAAATATGGAACAAATCTATAAAAAATATATCAAAAAAATTAAAATGTAAAATAAAATTAGAGATTGAACCAGGAAGATTTTTAGTAGCTAAATCTGGAATTTTAGTATCAAAAATAGAAAGTATTAAAACAGTAAAAAACAAAACTTTTATACTAGTTAATGTTGGATTTAACGATTTAATTAGACCTACTTTATATGGAAGTTATCACTACATTTCAGTCATTTCAAAAAATCAAAGAAAAATAAATACTTTGAAAAAAATAAAAGTTGTCATAGGAGGACCATTATGTGAATCTGGAGATATATTTACTCAAAAAGAAAATAGTGAAATTTATACAATAAAAATTCCAAAAGTAAAATTAGGAGATTATATAATTTTTCACGATACTGGAGCATATGGTGCATCCATGTCTTCTAATTATAATAGTAGACCTTTAATACCTGAAATTTTAATAAAAAAAAATGTTTTAAAGCAAATTCGAAGACGACAAACAATTGATGAAATGTTATCATTAGAAATATAAAAAAAATAATATAACAAAAATAAATTCATTATATAAAATTATAAATAAAAGATAAAAAAATGTATATTTTATTTCCTAAAATTAATCCTAATTATTTTTCGTTTGGTATATTTTCTTTTAAATGGTATGGATTAATGTACTTAATTTGTTTTATATATTCCATATGGTATGGAAAAAAATATTTAAAAAAAAATAACAAATTATTTAAAAAAAAATATGTTAATCAAATAATATATTATTGTTTTATTGGATTATTTTTTGGAGGAAGAATAGGATATGTTTTGTTATATAAATTTTTTTATTTTTTACAACATAAATTTTATTTATTTCAAATTTGGAATGGAGGAATGTCTTTTCATGGTGGATTAATTGGAGTTATTATCGCATGTTTCATTTTTTCTATAAAAAAAAAAATTAAATTCTTTAAAATAACTGATTTTATTGCAATTTTATCTCCATTTAGCTTAGGAATTGGTAGATTAGGAAATTTTGTTAATGATGAATTATGGGGTAGAATAGCTATAAATACGCCTGGAGCATTTTTATTTCCTAACTCTTTAAAATGTGATTTAAATGAATCAAAAAAAAATCCAATACTTCAAAAAATAATAGAAAAATATGGAGTTTTACCAAGATATCCATCTCAATTATTTGAATTCTTTTTAGAAGGAGTAATTTTATTCATAATAATAAATTATTGTTCAAAAAAAATAACAAAAAAAGGAATAATTTCTAGTATTTTTTTAATTTTTTATGGAATTTTTAGAATATTTTTAGAAAATTTTAGAGAACCAGATATGGAAATTGGATTTTTCTATAAAAAATATACTCTAGGACAAATATTATCTATTCCAATGATTATTGTAGGAATATTTTTATTAATTTTTTTAAATATTAAAAATAAAAAAAATTTTTAATTTCTAGAAAAAATAAATTTTAAATGTTAATTTTTTAAAATAAACAAAAAAATAAAACATTTTCAATATATAATATAAAAATAATTATTTAAAATTATAAACAAAAATTAAAAAATTTTTTAAAATAATTTATAAAAATAAAATAAAAAAAATTTTCCTGTTATAATTCTTGAAATTTAAAAATATATTATAAAAAAATGAAAAAAATACATATAAAAACATGGGGTTGTCAGATGAATGAATACGATTCATCTATAATCTTAAAGGTTCTTAAAAAAAATTTTAATTGTAAAGCAACAAATAACGTTGAAAAATCAGATTTAATCATATTAAATACCTGTTCAATTAGAGAAAAAGCTCAAGAAAAATTATTTCATCAATTAGGAAGGTGGAAAAATTTAAAAAAAAATAAAAAAATAATTATAGCTGTTGGAGGATGCGTTGCAGTACAAGAAAAAAAAAATATATATAAAAGAGCTCCTTTTGTAGACATAGTTTTTGGTCCCAAAACAATTCATCGTTTACCAAAAATGATTCATTTAATTAAAAATAATACTAAAAATATTATTAATATTAGAGCTAAAAAACTAAAAAAATTTAAATTTTTTAAAAAAAAATTAATTCCACAAATTAGTTCTTATATTTCTATTATGGAAGGTTGTGATAAATGTTGTTCTTTTTGTGTTGTTCCAAAAACACGAGGAAGAGAAATTAGTAGAAAACCTGAAGAAATATATCTTGAATCAAAATTTTTATCAAAAAATGGAACAAAAGAAATTATACTTTTAGGGCAAAATGTAAATAGTTATAAAGGAAAATTTAATAATGGAAAAATATGTAAATTATCAAAACTTATCCAAATAATTTCAAAAATAAAAAAAATTAAAAGAATAAGATTTACAACAAGTCATCCCATAGAATTTACTAAAGATTTAATTCAAACATACAAAAAAACACCTAAATTAGTAAGCTATCTACATTTACCTGTTCAAAGTGGTTCTGATAAAATTTTAAAAATTATGAAACGTTCTTACACTATTTTACAATATAAAAAAATTATTAAAAAATTGAAATTAATCAGACCAAATATACAAATTACTTCAGATTTTATAATAGGTTTTCCAGGAGAAACAAAAAAAGATTTTCAAAAAACTATTAAATTAATAAAAAAAATAAAATTTGATATGAGTTTTAGTTTTATATATTCTCCACGTCCAGGAACAATAGCATCAAAATTAAAAGATAAAATCAATTTAAAAGAAAAAAAAAAAAGATTATACATTTTACAAAAAAAAATTAATAAAAATACTCTTTTTTGGAGTAAAAAAATGGTAGGTACATACCAAGACGTTTTAGTTGAAAAATATGTTTATAAAAAAAATAAAAAAAAATTATATGGAAAAACTCAAAATAATAGAATAGTAATATTCGAAGGTCCAAAAAATTTAATTGGAAAAATAGTTTATATTAAAATTTATAAAGCTTACTTGTATAAATTAAAAGGAAATTTAAAACAAAATTATTATAAAATTATAAATAATAAAAAATAATTAAAATTAAAAAAAATGATTAAAATAAACATACAAAATTCTTATAAAAACAACAAAAAAATACCAAATAAAAATTTAATAAAAAAATGGATTAAAAAAATTATAAAAAATTCTATTAAAAAATCTATTATTACTATTAAAATTGTAAAAAAAAAAGAAATTAAAAAATTAAATTATATATATAGAAAAAAAAATATAGAAACAAATATTTTATCTTTTTCTATTATGAACGGATTCGAAAATAACAATTCATTGTTAATTGGAGACTTAATAATTTGTAAAAGTATTTTAAAAAAAGAATCCAAAAAATATAAAATTAAAATTATTGAACATTGGGCGCATATTATTATTCATGGAATATTACATCTAATTGGATATAAACATAAAAATTTATTAGATAGAAAAAATATGGAAAAAATAGAAATTAAAAAAATGATTTCTTTGGGTTATAAAAATCCATATTATATAAAATAAATTTATCAAAAATAAAAAAATTTTAAAAAAATATTTCAAATTAATTTTATGAGAACTCAATATATGTATAAAAAAAAAAAAGGATTTATCTCTTTATTTTTAAATAATATTTTTTTTGATCAACCAAAAAATCAAAAAGAACTATTAATGTTAATAAAAAAATCTAAAAAAAATAAATTTATTAATAGTAATACTTATAATATTATTAAAGGAGCTATTAATATAGAAAAACAAACAGTAAAAGACATAATGATTCCTAGAACAAAAATTGTTACTCTTAAAATAAATGATACATTAAATACATGTTTAAAAAAAATTACAAATTCTTCTCATTCAAGATTTCCTGTTATAAATTATAACAATAATTATATTAGTGGATTTTTAATGGCAAAAGATTTATTAAAATATATTCATAATTCTAAAAAAAAATTTTCTTTAAAAAAAATTTTAAGACCACCAGTAATTGTTCCAGAAAGTCAAAGTTTAAATAGAATTTTAAAAGAATTTAGAATAAAAAGAAATCATTTAGCTATCGTGGTAGATGAATTCGGAGTTATTACAGGATTAATAACAATCGAAGATGTATTAGAAATTATTTTAAAAAAAATTAATAAAAAACTATTACTTAAAAAAAAATAGTTCATAAAAGATTTGTAAATAAAAAAAATTAATAAAACATTTTAAATTTATTAATTTATTTAATAATGAAAATAAAATTTAATTCCAAAAAAGATATCTATGAAAAAAAAATATAATCCAAATATAATCGAAAAAATTTTACAAAAAAAGTGGAAAAAAAAAAAAATTTTTGAAGTACATAAAAATTTAGAAAAAAAAAAATATTATTGCTTACCAATGTTACCGTATCCATCTGGAAATTTACATATAGGACATGTAAGAAATTATACTATTAGTGATGTAATTTCCAGATATCATAGAATGTTAGGAAAAAATGTTTTACAACCTATTGGATGGGATTCATTCGGATTACCAGCAGAAGAAGCAGCAAAACAAAATGGAAAAAATCCATATGATTGGACAAAAAAAAATATTATTTACATGAAAAAACAACTAAAAAAATTAGGTTTTAGTTATGATTGGAGTAGAGAACTTTCTACTTGTGACCCAAATTATTATAAATGGGAACAATGGTTTTTTATAAAATTATATAAAAAAAAAATGATATATAAAAAAACATCTTTAGTAAAATGGTGTGCAAAAGATAAAACAGTATTAGCAAATGAACAAGTAATAAATGGAAAATGCTGGAGATGCGATTCAAAAATTAAGTTAAAAAAGTTGCCACAATGGTTTATAAAAATTAAAAAATATGCAGAAGAATTATACCAAGGAATAAAACTATTAAAAGGATGGCCAAAAAAAGTTAAATTAATGCAAAAAAATTGGATAGGAAGATCTAAAGGAATAGAATTATATTTTTTAATAAAAAATATAAAAAAAAAAATAAAAGTTTTTACAACGAAACCATATAGTTTAAAAAAAACAAAATATATTGCATTATCTCCAGATCATAAATATGTAAAAAAATTAACTAAAAAAAATATATTTATAAAAAAATTTGTTAAAAAACAACTTAATAAACTAACATCGACATCAAATTTTAAAAAAATTAAAAATATTGGAATAAATACTGAAATATTTGCAATCAACCCTTTAAATAAAAAAAAAATACCAATATGGATTTCAAATTTCGTTTATATAAAATATGGAACAAACGCAATTGCCGCATCTCCAGAATTTAGTTCTGATGATTTAGAATTTTATAATAAAAATTTTTTTTTAAATAAAAAAAAAACATTTAAAAAAATTTTTTTAAGAAAAAAAAACATTAAAAAAAATAATATTAATTCAAAAAAAAATATAAAAAAAATTTTAAAAAAAAAATATGGAAAAATTAAAATAAAATATAAACTTCAAAATTGGAATATTTCTAGACAAAGATACTGGGGAACTCCAATTCCAATAGCTTTTAAAAAAGATCAATCAATTATCACGATTCCAAAAAAAAAATTACCAGTACTACTTCCAAATTTTAATAATTATAAAAAAAATGAAGTAAAATATAAAATAAAAATAAATAATATTGAAGCAATAAAAGAAAAAGATACTTTTGATACATTTATGGAATCATCCTGGTATTATGCAAGATATACATGTCCAAACTTTTCAAAAGGAATGTTAAAAACTACTTCTACAAAATATTGGTTACCAATCGATCAATATATTGGAGGAATAGAACATGCAACTATGCATTTAATATATATTAGATTTTATCATAAATTGTTACGCGATTTTAATTTAGTCAATACAGATGAACCAATCAAAAAATTATTGTGCCAAGGTATGGTACTTTCTAATGCTTTTTATTATTTAAAAAAAAATAATTCAAAAATATGGATTAATTCAAAAAAACTTTCAATAAAATTTAATAAAAAAAACCAAATTATTTTAATAAAAAAATTTAAAGGAAAAAAAATATTTCATGCAGGAATGATAAAAATGTCAAAATCAAAAAATAATGGAATAGATCCTATTAAAGTAATAAAAAAATATGGAGCTGACACAATTAGATTATTTATAATGTTCGCAGCACCAATTAAATCAGACTTACAATGGAATAATTTAGCAGTAGATGGAATAAATAGATTTTTAAAAAAATTATGGAAGTTTTGTTATTTTAATAATAAATATTTTGATCAAAAAATAAAAAAAAAACAAGAAAAATTTAATATTCAACAAAAAAAAATTTATTTTCATCTAAATAAAATAATTTTTTCTGTTACACAAGATATACATTTTAGACAATCATTTCACACTGCAATATCAAAAATTATGAAATTTTTTAAATATATAAAAAAGATAAAAATATATAATAATAATGATAATCTAATTATTAGAAAATCTCTCATAACTATTTTAAAATTATTAACTCCTTTTACCCCACATTTTAGTAATTTTATTCTTTCTAAATTTAAAAAAAAACAAAAAATAAAAATTAATGTATGGCCAAAAGAAAAAAAAATATTTTTTAAAAATAATATTGTAAAAATTATTGTACAAATTAATGGAAAAAAATGTTTTATAATTTCAACAAAAAAAAATCTATCTAAAAAAAAAATATTTGAAATTTGTATAAAAAATCCTTTAGTAAATAAAAAAATTAATAAAAAAAGAATTTTAAAAAAATTTTTTATTCCTAACAAAATTCTTAATTTAATAACACTTATAAAAAATAAAAATACTTAATTTATATGAATATAAAAGAAATTATAGAGACAATTAATAAAAAAAATAAAGTTTGTTATATAATATATGGAAAAGAATATTTTCTTATAGAAAAATATAAAGAAATTATATTAACTAATTTAAAAAAAAAAAAAATAAATAACATAAAAACTATAGAAATAAATAAAAATACAGATTGGAAAAATTTTTTTTATTATAGTCAAAAAAAAAGTTTTTTATATAAAAAAAAAATTATTATTTTAAAAATTAATATAAAAAATATACATCATGAAATAATTCAAAATTTTAAAAAAAAAAAATGTATTTCCAAAATAAATATTATTATAATAATTTTAAAAGAATCAAATTATACAAATATAATTAAAATAAACTCTAAAAAAAAGTTTTTTAATAAACAATTATTAATTCCTTGTTTTAATTTTAAAAAATATGAATTTTTTCAATGGATCCAAGAAAATATCAGCAATAAAATAATTGATATTAAATTAAAAAATTTTTTATATAATAAATATAAAAATAATTTTTTATTACTTAACCAAAATTTAAATATAATATCTTTAATATTTAAAAAAAAAATAACTTTAAAAAAATTAAAAAAAGTTTTAATTTATGATAAAATTTATACAATATTTGAATGGATTAATTTTTTATTATTAGGAAAAACAAAAAAATGCTTATTAATACTAAAATCATTAAATAAATCTAAAATACACCCATTAATTATTGTTAAACATCTTGAAAATAAATTAATTATTTTAATTTTACTAAAAAAAATAAAAAAAAATAAACAAGAAAATTTTTTTAAAAAAATGAAAATTTGGAAAAATTCTCAAGAATTATATATTCGCTCAATAAAAAAAAATAATTACTCTAATTTTTTAAAAATAATAAAATCAATAAATTGGATTAAATTATCATTAAAAAAAATAGAAGAAGAATCAATATGGATTGTTTTAAAAGAAATATCTCTTATGTTTAATTAAAAAATAATATTTATTATATATAAAAAAAAAAAAAAAAAAATGAAAAAAAAAAATAATATATTTAATTTAAACGGATTAAGATGTCCAGATACCATGTTATTTTTAAGAAATAACCTCCGATCAATAAAAATCGGAGAAAGAATTTTAATTACTTCAGACGATATTACGATTAATAAAGAAATAAAATTTTTATGCAATTTTTCAAATTATATTTTATTAAAATCAGATACTTCTAAAATTCCGTTTTCTTACACTATAAAAAAAATAATATAAATTAATAATTTTAAAAAAATTTTAAAAAAAATAAAATTTTTTTTTAAATAAGAAATTTTAAAATTCTTCTTAAAGGTTCAGCAGCTCCCCATAATAATTGATCCCCAATAGAAAACGCAGAAATATAATTCTTACCTAAACTTAATTTGCGTATTCTACCTATTGGAATATTTAAAGTACCTGTAACAGATAACGGAGTTAATTTTTTAATACTATCATTTTTATTATTTTGAATTACATTAACCCATTTATTATCGTTAGATACGATAGTTTCAATATCTAAAATATCAATATTTTTTTTAAGTTTAATTAAAAATGATTGACTATGACATCGCAAAGATCCAATACGTACGCAAGTTCCATCTATCAAAATTTTTTTATTATTTTTTAATGATAAAATTTTATTAGTTTCTGCCTCCATTTTCCATTCTTCTTTACTTTGTCCAGAACTCATATCTAAATCAATCCAAGGTATTAAATTTAAAATTAAAGGTGCTAAAGAATTTTTTATTGGAAAACTTTTTTTTTTAGTAATTTTAGTAATATTTTTTTCAATTTCTAAAATAGATTTTGATAAATTATTATCTTTAGATAAATATTTATTTAAAAATTTTATTTGTTTTAATAATTCTAAAATATAACCTGATCCACCTCCAGATGCTGCTTGATAAGTAGAAAAAGAAATCCATTCTATAAGATTATTTCTAAACAAACCTCCTAAAGCAAGCATCATTAAACTTACTGTACAATTTCCACCAACAAAAGTTTTTATTCCACGATCAATAGATTTAATTATATTTTTTTTATTAATTGGATCTAAAATAATAACTGAATCAATTTTCATTCTTAAATCAGAAGCAGCATCAATCCAATACCCAGACCAACCAGAATTCCTTAATTTATAATATATTTTATTAGTATATTTACTACCTTGACAAGTCAGAATAATATCTAATTCAAATAATTCGTCTAAATTATTTGCATCTTTTAAAATTTTATTCGAATTAAATCTACTGAATTCTGGATTTTTAAAACCAAATTGTGAAGTAGAAAAAAAAATAAAATTAAAATTTAAAAAATCTTTTTTTTTAACAATTCTATTTAATAAAACTGAACCAACCATTCCTCTCCAACCAATAAATCCCACAGTTTTTTTCATAATATTCTCATACAATTAATTTTAATAAAAATTTTTTAAAAAAAATATAAAAAAAACAAAAAATAAAATTATCCTGATATACATTTTAATAATAATAAAAATAAAAAATAAATTAAAAATTTAAAATTATTTACATTATATACTTTTTAAAAAATATATTATCATTTAAATATATAATTTATTGAAATAAAATTCTAATAAAAAAAATAATCGTATATAATTAAATATTATAAAAATACAAAATTTTAAAAAAATGCCAAAAAAAATAGGAAAAATTAATGAAAAGTATGATATCTACTACAATTTTACTTGTTCTAATAATGGATCCATTAGGAAATCTTCCAATATTTATGACTATATTAAAAAATTTTGATTCTAAAAGACGTAGAATTATAATTATTAAAGAAATGTTAGTTGCTTTATTAATTATGTTTACTTTTCTTTTTTCTGGAGAAAACATACTTTCTTTTTTAAATTTAAAAACAGAAACAGTTTCTATTTCTGGAGGAATTATTTTATTTTTTATTGCAATTAAAATGATTTTTCCTAATGATGAAAGTAATGAAAATAATGAAAATAATATTTCAACAAAAGATGAACCATTTTTAGTTCCTTTAGCTATACCTTTAGTGGCAGGACCTTCAGTTTTAGCAACTCTAATGTTATTATCACATCAAAATTCAAGTTGTATAAAATCTCTTATTTTATCATTAATAATAGCTTGGTTAGTGACATTAATTATTTTATTAATGTCAGATATTTTTTTAAAAATATTTGGAAAGAAAGTCGTTAATGTTCTTGAAAGATTAATGGGATTAATTTTAATTATGTTATCTACACAAATGTTTTTAGATGGAATCAAAAAATGGTTTCAAAATTAATTATTATTAATAAAATTAAATAAATATTATTTAAAAAAATATTTTACATAAAAAAATTTTATTATAAAAATTTAAATTTATAAAAAATTTATTTAAATCAAAAGTACTAAGAAATTTATTTTTATGATTAGATTAAAAATAAATATTTTCTTTAAAATAATTTCTTAAAAAATATTTTAACAAATCATCTTTATTTTATAGGTATAAAAATGTTAATTAATACAATGAAAAAAATTAATATATATAAAAAAAAAATATTAATTAGATTAGATTTAAATGTTCCTATGAAAAATAAAAAAATAACTTCTGATGAAAGAATAAAATCTTCATTTAACACAATAAAAATTGCATTAAAGAATAAATCAAAAATTATTATTTTATCTCATTTAGGAAGACCTACTGAAGGAAAATTTAAAAAAAAATATTCTTTACTTCCTATTGTAAAATATTTAAGAAAAAAATTTAAAAAAACTATCATTCATTTTAAAAAAAATATATATAAAGAAATTAAAATAAATTATGGAGAAATTTTAATTTTTGAAAATGTGCGATTTAATGTTGGAGAAAAAAATAATGATAAAAAATTGTCACAAAGATATGCTTCTTTATGTGATGTATTTATAATGGATGCTTTTGGAACAGCCCATCGAAAAGAATCTTCAACTTATGGAGTCGGATTTTTTTCTAAAATATCTTGTGCAGGACCATTATTAATGTCAGAAATAAAATCTTTAAAAAAATCTATAAAAAATCCAAAAAGACCGTTAACAACAATATTAGGAGGTTCAAAAATATCTACAAAATTTAATATCTTAAAAAATTTATGTAAAATTTCAGATACAGTAATAGTTGGAGGAGGAATTGCCAATACATTTTTAGCAATAAAAAATAATATTGGAAATTCAATATATGAAAAAAATTTTATTAAATTAGCTAAAAAACTAAAAAAAAAATATAATATAATTATACCAATTGATTCAAAAGTAAAACAAACTAACAAAAATAAAATAAAATATATTTTTAAAAAATCTAATATGATTCAAAAAAATGAAGAAATAATGGATATAGGAAAAAAAAGTATAAAAAAAATAAAAAAAATTATAAAAAAATCAAAAACTATTATTTGGAATGGACCAGTAGGAGTTTTTGAATCTTCTGAATTTAGAGATGGTACTAAAAAAATTGCTAATGCTATTTCTAAAAACAAAAAATCTTTCTCTATTGCAGGAGGAGGAGATACTTTAGCTGTAATAAATATGTTTAATTTAAAAAATAAAATTTCATATATTTCTACAGGAGGAGGAGCATTCTTAGAATTTATTGAAAAAAAAACTTTACCTGCAATTAATATGCTTAAAAAAAAATATTTAAAAAAAATTAATTTTTAATTTATAGGAATAATCAATCAATGAAAAAAATATTAAAAAATTTTAAAACTGGAGTTCTAAACGGAAATGAAACAAAAAAGATTTTTTATATAGCAAAAAAAAATAATTTTGCAATTCCTGCAATAAATTGTATTAATACAGACTCAATAAACATGGTTTTAAAAACAGCATCAAAAATTAAATCTCCAGTAATTATACAATTTTCATACGGAGGATCAGTATTTATTTCAGGAAAAAAAAATACTAAAAAAAAATTATTTAAAGAAGCTATAGACGGAGCAATCTCTGGAGCAAAACATATTCATTTAATAGCAAAATATTATAAAATACCAATAATAATTCATACAGATCATTGTAATAAAGAACTATTACCTTGGATTGATGGATTAATAAAAGCTGGAAAAAATTTTTTTTATAAAACGGGAAATCCATTATTTTCATCACATATGTTAGATTTATCTCAAGAAAGTTTACAAAACAATATCAATACTTGTTATAAATATTTTAAAAAAATTAATAAAATAAATATGTTTTTAGAAATAGAACTTGGTTGTACTGGAGGAGAAGAAGATGGAATAGATAATACAAAAATAGATAAAAAATATTTATATACTCAACCAAAAGACGTAAATTTAGCATATAAAAAAATGTCCAAAATAAGTTCAAATTTTTCTATTGCAGCATCTTTTGGTAATGTTCATGGAGTATATAAACCAGGAAATGTATATCTAAAACCAAAAATATTAAAAAAATCTCAAAAATATGTAAAAAAAATAAATAAAATTAGCAAAATCAATCCATTAAATTTTGTTTTTCATGGAGGATCAGGTTCTTCTTTAAAAGATATAAAAAAATCTATAAAATATGGTGTGATAAAAATAAATTTTGATACAGATATACAATGGTTTACTTGGAAAGGAATATTAAATTTTTATAAAAAAAATAAAAAATATCTTCAAAAACAGCTTGGAAACCCTGAAGGAAAAAATAAACCAAATAAAAAATATTATGATCCAAGAAATTGGATACAACAATCTAAAAATTATACTTCATCAAAATTAAAAAAAATATTTTTTGATTTAAATTCTTATGAATTATTATAAAAATATTAAAAAATTTTTAATAAAAAAAATTAATATAATATATATTTAAAATAAAATATATATTATTTTAAAAAAAAAAAAAAAAAAAAATAAAAAAATATTTTTTTTCTAATACCTTAAAATGTAAAAAAATATGTGGATTTTTAATATGATTAAATATGCATTTATAATTACAGCAATAATTATTTTATTAGGAAGATTTAATCATTTTCAACCTACTTTTATGATTGCTCTGCTTGGAACTTTAGGAATGACAGTTGGATTTACTTTACAAGGAACAATATCAAACTTTACTGCTGGAATTTTATTAAAAATTTTTAAACCTTTTAAAAAAAAAGAATTTATAAGTTTAGATAAAATTTCAGGAACAGTAATTAATATTGATATATTTTATACAATTTTAAAAACAATAGATGGAAAAATAGCAGTAATTCCAAATAATAAAATTTTATTAGGAGAAGTTATAAATTACACTCGATCACCAATTAGAAGAAATGAATTTTTTATAAATGTGTCATATCATACTGATACAAAATTCATAATAGAAATCTTAAAAAAAGTTATTGACAAAGAAGATAGAGTAATGAAAAATCAAGACATTTTAATTGGATTAAATAAATTATCACCATATTATTTAAGCTTTGTTATAAGATGTTGGAGTGAAACAAAAGATTTACAAAATGTATATTGGGATCTCATGATTTCTTTTAAAAACGCACTTGATAAAAATAATATACAACAAATTCAAACTAATCAAGATCAATTATCTTTATTCAAAAACAAAAAAATATAAATATTTTAGTAATTAAATTAATTAATTTTTTATAAACAAATAAAAAAAATAATTAAATTTAATTACTTTAAGAACATTCGCACAAAAATATGATAAAAATTTATACTTCTAATGATTTTAATTATTTAATAAAAAAAATATGTCATATTATGAATAAAAAATCATTTAAAAACGTATTTATAAAAGAAATAATTATCATTCCAGATATTGAAATTTCAAAATTTATTAAAAAAATAATTAACAAAATTTTTGGAATATTTTGTAATATTTCATTTTTTACAATAGAAAAATTTATATTTTATATATTAGAATTATTTATATATAAAAAAAAATACAAGAGATTTAATAAAAAATTTATTTTATGGGAATTAATGAATTTATCTGAATCTTTTCAAAAAAAAAATATTTTTAAAAAAAAAGAAAATGAATATACGAAATTAAAATATTTTAATAATATTTCAAAATTTTTTTTTCAATATCT
Organism: Buchnera aphidicola (Periphyllus aceris); assembly: GCA_011754245.1. Lineage (GTDB taxonomy): Bacteria > Pseudomonadota > Gammaproteobacteria > Enterobacterales > Enterobacteriaceae > Buchnera_J > Buchnera_J aphidicola_BF. The sequence goes on along the minus strand of JAAMXG010000007.1, from coordinate 8,156 downwards.
TATTTATAGAAAAAAAATATTAAAAAATTGGGAAAAAAATAAAAAAAAATATAAAAAAAAAATACTATTAAAACAAAAAAAAATATGGAAAAAAATTATCAAAAAAAATAATTTTCATTATTTAAATTTAAAAAAAAATTTTATTAAAAAATATAAAATAAAAAAAAAATATAAAAATTTACCTCCTAGAATATTTATTATTAATCCAATAAACTATCCAATTTCTTACATTAAAATTTTAAAAAAAATTAGTTATAACATAGATATTTATTTTTTTATATGTATACCTTTTAATAATAATATATTAAAAAAAAATAATTTTTCAAAAAATGCAAATATATTATACTGGACTAAAAATTATATAAATAAAATCAATTATATTTTATCACTAACAAAAAAAAAAAAAGATAAATATTTTAATAATAAAAAAAAAACATTATTAAATATCATTAAAAATAAAATTTTTAATTATAAGAATAATAATTTTTTTTTAAAAAAAAAAATTAAAAACGATAATTCAATATCTATACATGAATGTCAAAATCGTTTAAGAGAAATAGAAATACTACATGATAATATATTAAATGTTTTAAATAAAAATAAAAATCTTAAACCAAAAAATATAATTGTAAAAACAAAAAATATTCAAAAATATATACCATACATAAATTCAGTTTTTAAATCAGAAATTAAAAAAAATAATATTCCTTATTTAATATATGAAAAAATTTTTGATAAAAATAATCCTATTTTATATATGTTTAATAAAATTTTATCTTTACAAAAAAATAAATTTAAAAGTACAAAAATATTAAATTTTTTAAATTTTAATTTTATAGCTAAAAAATTTTCAATTAAAACTAAAGAAATAAAAACTATTAAAAAATGGATTATTGATACAAACATATGTTGGGGAATTAATAAAAAACATAAAAAAAAAATAAATTTTCCTGAAATAAATCAAAATACATGGAAATATGGAATAAGAAAAATAATTTTTGGTTATGGAATATACAGCAAAGATAAACAATGGAAGAATATTTTTCCTTATAATATTCATGAAAAAAAAGATATAGAGATATTAGAAAAACTAATTTTTTTTATAAAAATATTAAAAAAATGGAAAAAAAAATTATCAACAAAAAAAACATGTAAAACATGGAAAAAAATATATAAAAATTTAATAAATGATTTTTTTTATAAAAACAAAAAAACAAAAATATATTTAAAATATATAAAAAAAAAATGGAATTCTTTATTAAAAGAAATTTCAGATAGTTCTTATCAAAAAAAGATCTCTATAAAAATTATAAAATATATAATAAATAAAAGAATTAAAAAAATATATTTTAAAAAAAAATATAATAATAATATAATTTTTACAAATTTTAATGTTTTAAAAACAATTCCATTTAAAATTACTTATATATTAGGAATGAATAATAATTTTCCTAAAAATTATATAAGTAATCAAGAAAATTTAATTAATTTATACAAAGAAAAAATGGATTTAAAAAAAAATAAAGAAGATTATTTAAATTTTTTAGAATTAATTGGATTTACTAAAGAAAAAATTTTTATAAGTTATATATATAATTCATATGAAAATTTTACAAATAAATATTCTTTCTTATTAAGATATTTAATAAAATTCATAAAAAAAAATGTTTATTTTAAAAAAAATAAGTTATTATTTATACATACACCAAATGATTTTTATAAAGAAAATTTTTATTTAAAAAAAAATTTTAATAGTTTTCATTCAACATGGAATTTATCTAAAAAAAAAAATTTTATAAAAAAAAATTTTATAAAAAAAAAATTAAAATTTAAAAAAAATAAAAAAATAGAATCTATAAAATTAATTAAATTTTGGAAAAATCCAATCAATTATTTTTTTCATAATACATTAAAAATATATTTTAAAAAAATAAATTTAATACACAAAAATCATGAACCATTTTATATAAACTCGAAATATAATTATTTAATAAATATAAAAATTTTAAATTATTTAGTTTTTAAAAAAAATGTTAAAAAATTATTTATAAAAATAAAATCTATAGGAATTTTACCATATAATCATTTAGGTAAAATATATTTTAATGAACAAATAAAAAAAAACAAAAATATTTTAAAAAAAATAAATAAATTAAAAGTTTCTTTAAAAGAAATAACAATTAAAATGAAAATAAAAAATTTTAAAATATATGGAAAAATAAAAAACGTTTCATCTAAAAATGGAATTTTAAGATGGAAACCATTTAATTTAAACTATTATGATAAATTAAGTTTATGGTTAGAACATATTTTATATTGTTCAAATGGAGGAAAACATAAAAGTACATATATTGGATTAAACAATAAAATTATTTTTAAAAATATTAAAAAAAAAAAAGCAAAAAAATATCTTTTAAAATATATATTTGGATATATTCAAGGATTAACTAATCCAATACCTTTAATTCAAACAGGTATAACCTGGTTTCATTATATATATAACAGAAAAAAAAATAAAATTTCAAAAAACAAAGAAATTATTCAATATAGTGAAAAAAAAATGCTTGAAATATGGAATGGAAATAAATACTTTATGGGTGAAAAAAATAATTTATATATAAAAAAAATATTTAAATCTCTAAATAAAAAATCAATTAAAAAAATATTGAGAATAACTAAATATTGGATTAAACCTATGTATAAAAATATTTTATAAAAATATATTTAAAAAAATAATTTAAATAAAAAAAAATAATAAAAATGAAAAAAAATGAATAATAAAAAAAAAAAATTTTTTCAATTCTATTTAATGGAATAAATATGATTGAAGCTTCAGCAGGAACAGGAAAAACTTTTACAATTATATTATTATATCTAAGATTACTATTAGGATTTAATAATAAAAAAAAAAAATATTTAGTAAAAGAAATTTTAATTATTACATATACTAATAATGCAAAAAAAGAAATACAAAATAGATTATCAAAAAATATTTATAATTTTTATATTGATTTAAAATTAAAAAAAACAAGTAACAAAAACTATAAAAAAATATTTAAAAAAATAAAAAATTTTAAAAAAAGTAGAAAAATATTTAAAATTGCTTATTTAAAAATAAATAGTGCTCCAATATATACAATTCATGGATTTTGTAAAAATATATTAAAAATTTATAATCTTACTTATAAAAACAAAATTAAAAAAAAAATATATCAAGAACAAGAAATATATAAAAAATCTACATATGATTTTTGGAGAAAATTTATTGCCCCACTTGAAAAAAATATTTTAAATATAATTTTTAAATATTGGAAACATCCAAAATATTTACTATTAGAAATAAATTCATGGTTAAATATTAAATCAAAAATTTTTATATATAAAAAAAAAAAATATAATATTTTAAAAAAACATAAAAAAAATATTAAAAAAATTTATAATTTTAAAATAAAATGGAATAAAATTAAATCAATTTTAAAAAATTTTTTTTTAAAAAAAAAATTAAATAAAAGAATTTATAATAAAAAAAATATTTTTAACTGGATAAAAAAAATAACCAAATGGTCAAAAAAAAAAACTATAAATTATAATTTTCCAAAAGAAATAAATAAATTTTATGTAAAAAAAATATATTATAAATTATCAAAAATTAAAAAAATAAAATATAAATTTTTTAAAATAATAAAAAATTTTTTAAAAAATAATTTTTCATTAAAAAATATTATTTTGTTAAAAGCAATAAAAAAAATTAAATATATTTCTAACATAAAAAAAAAAAAAAAATTTTGTTTTGATAATTTAATTAAATTTCTTTTTTTACAATTAAAAAATAATAAAAAACTATGTAATGCTATTGAAAAAAAATTTCCTATTGCATTTATTGATGAATTTCAAGATACAGATTATCAACAATATGAAATTTTTAAAAAAATTTATAAAAATTATCAAAAATCTTCTTTAATTTTAATAGGAGATCCGAAACAATGTATATATGCATTTAGAGGTGCAGATATATTTTTTTATTTTAAAATAAAATCTAAAATGTCAAATATATATACTTTAAATACAAATTGGAGATCTTCATATAAAATAATTAAAAATATAAATTTTTTATTCAGCCAAATAAAAAATAGTTTTTTATTTAAAGAAATACAATATATACCATTAAATTATCCAAAAGAATCAAAAAAAATAAAATTAATAATAAAAAAAAAAGAACAACCTTCACTCACATTTTGGTTTAAAAAACCAAAAAATAAAAAATTTTTTGAACATGATTCTTGGATTGCAAAAACATGCGCAAAAAATATTTTTTACTTAATAAGACAAATTAAAAAAAATAACGCTTTTTTACAAACATCTAATTCTATAAAAAAATTAAAAATAAAAGATATTTGTATATTAATTAAAAATTATCAAGAATATAAAAAAATAAACCATGAATTAAAAAAATTAAAAATAAATTCTCATTATACTTCTAATAAAAAATCTATATTTCAAACAATTGAAGTTCAAGAAATGTTTTATATATTAAAATCTATTTTAAATATATCAAACGAATTATATTTAAAAAAAGCACTTTCTACTTCTATAATATTTAAAAACTCTTATGAAATATATCAATTAAAAAAAAAATATAATATATTATCAAAAATCCATAAAAAATTTTTTAATTACTTAAAGGTATGGAAAAAAAATGGAATTTTAAATTTAATTAAAAAAATTATTTCTGAAAGTTACTTATATAAAGAATATTTTTTTAACAATAGAAACAAAAAAAAAATTTCAAATTTAATTCATTTATCTGAAATATTAGAAAAAAAATCTATTTTAAAAAAAAAATTCAATGCATTATTAATTTGGTTTAAACAAAAAATAAAAGAAAAAAACAATAAAAATAAAAAATATTATGAAAGATCTGATTATAAAAAAAAAAATACTATAAAAATAGTCACAATATATAAATCAAAAGGTTTAGAATATCCAATAGTATGGATTCCATTTATTTCAAATTTTAAAACTTCAAAAAAATTAATTTTTCATAATAGAAAAACATTTAACACTTATATTAATATTAATAATAAAAAAAAAAAAAATAAACTTGAAGAAGAAGAAAGATTATCAGAAGATATTAGATTATTATATGTGGCAATAACGAGAGCAAAATTTCATTGTAGTATAGGAATAAATCCATTAATTCAAAAGAAATCTATTACAAATAAAACAAATTTTCACAAAAGTGGACTAGGATATATTTTACAAAAAGGAAAAAAAATGAATATTTGTCAATTATCAAATAAACTTAAAAAAATTTGTTTAAATAACGGAATTTCAATCAAATCAAAAGAAAAAAAATATTTTCCTAAAAATAAAAAAAAAGAAATAAAAGAAAATTATATAAAAAATATATTTACTAGAAATTTTAAAAAAAAATTATATACAAGTTATACAAAAATTAATAAAAATAATTTAAAAAAAAATTTAATTATTTTAAAAAATAAAAAAAAAATAAAATATACTCAATATTTATTTCCACAAGGTAAAAAATACGGTATTTTACTTCATAAAACACTAAAAAAAATAAATTTTAAAAAAAAAATTAAAAAAAGATATTTATTGAAAATATTTAAAAAAAAAATATGTAAAAAATGGTTGAATGTATTAAAAAAATGGATTAAGAATATAATTTTAACACCATTGAACAATTCTGGAATAAATTTATTTCAATTAAATCAAGAAAATTATTTAAAAGAATTAGAATTTTCTTTATTGTTAAAAAAAAAAATAAATTTTAATTCTATAAATAATTTAATAAACAATAAAAAAAATATATATGCAAAAAAAGTTAAAGGAGTATTAAAAGGTTTTATCGATATGGTTTTTCAAGATAAAAAAAAATATTATTTAATTGATTTCAAATCTAATTATTTAGGAAAAAATAAAAAAAAATATAAAAATAAGGAAATTATTAAAACAATTAAAAAAAATAGATATGATATTCAGTATTATATATATTCTGTTGCTCTACATAAATTTTTAAAAAAAAATTTAAAAAACTATAGTTTTAAAAAAAATTTTGGAGGAATTTATTATCTTTTTTTAAGAGGAATGAATGGTAAAGATCATAAAAAAGGAATTTTTTTCTATAAACCAAAGAAAAAAATTATTAAAAAATTAGATAAAAATTTTTTTAAACAATCAAAAATATAAATATCATGTTAAACATAATCAAAAATCTTCTCAAAAAAAAAAAAATAAAATTAATAGATTTATATTATGCAAAAAATGTTTCAAAAAAAAAAGACCCATTAATGTTAATTATTTTAATTTATCTAAGTTTTAAATTTAGAAAAGGAAATTCTTATATTTATTTAAAAAAAATTTTTAAAGATAATTTTTTTTCAAAAAAAATTTTCAAAAAAATTAAATTAAAATATCCTTTTAAAAAAATTAAAAATTATTTATTAAAAAGTAATTTAATAGGAAAAAAAAATAAAAATTTTCCTTTAATAATAAAAAAAAATTGTTTATTTTTAAATAAAATATGGAATATTGAAAAAAACATATATAAATTTCTTAATAAAAAACATAAATTAAAAAAATATAAATATTCTAAATGGAAAAAAATATTAAATAAAAATTTTTTTAAAAAATTAAATACTGAACAAAAAAATGCAATAATATTATGTTTATTAAACAAATTTACTTTTATAATAGGCAGACCTGGAACAGGTAAAACAACTATAATTTCTATTATAATTTATTTTTTCTTAAAAATATCTAAAAATAAAAAAATAGTTTTAACAGCTCCAACGGGAAAAGCTAGTGCAATTCTTATTGAATCAATAAAAAAAAATAAATTATTATTAAATATAAATAAAAAATTTAAAAAATATATACCTAATTCATCATTTACCATACATGATTTTTTTAAAATAAATTTATATAACGAAAATAATATATTTTATAAAAAAAAAAAAGTTCAAGCAAATATATTAATCATTGATGAATCATCAATGATTGATATTTTTATGTTTAATAAAATAATTAATTTAATACATAAAGATACACAAGTAATTTTTATAGGAGATAACTATCAATTACCTTCTATTAATATAGGATCTATTTTAAACGATATTTATATGTTTTTTTTAAAAAATAAAAATATAAATTTATATTTAACTTTTAAAAAATGTATAAAAAATAAAATATTTAATAAAAAATTCTATAAAAAAAATAATTTTTTAAAAAACAAAATATGTATTTTAAATAAACAATATCGATATAAAAAAAAATCAGATATAGATATATGTTCTCAAATAATTAAAAAATTTAAAAAAAATAAAATTAAAAAAATTATAAATAATGAATATAAAAACTTCAAATTTTTTATTCTAAAAAATAAAAAAAATTTTTATTTAAAAATAACAAAAAAAATATTTTTATTATATAAAAATTATTTCAACATGGTTATACATAATACATCTATAAAAAAAATTTTTAAAGAATTTAATAAAATAAGAATTTTATGTATTTTAAAAAAAGGTTTGTATGGAGTAAAAGGAATTAATAAAATATTTAAATTTTTTATAAAAAAAAAAAAAATGTTGAAATTTAAAAAAATTAATAAAAAAGAATGGTATATAGGAAAACCTATTATAATTAAAAAAAACTTAAAAAGTATTGAATTATTTAATGGAAGTATAGGAATTACTCTTTTAGATAAAAAAAATAAAATGAAAATATTTTTTTTAATGCCTGATAATTCAATTAAAAAAATTCCAATAAATATAATAAAAAAATATCAAACAACATGGGCAATTACTGTTCATAAATCTCAAGGTTCAGAATTTAAGCATACAATTTTAATTTTACCTTTAAAAAAAAATAAAATTATGTCACGAGAAATAGTTTATACAGCAATTACAAGAGCAAAAAAATATGTTTGGATTTATTCAAAAAAAAATATTTTTATAAAATATATAAAAAATAAAATAATTAAAAAAAGTGGAATAAAAAAAAAATTAAAAAATATAAAATATTAAAATTTATTTTTTTTTTTTTTTTTTTTTTTTTTTTTTTTTTTTTTTTTTTTTTTTTTTTTTTTTTTTTTTTTTTTTTTTTTTTTTTTTTTTTTTTTTTTTTTTTTTTTTTTT
>JAAMXG010000006.1 GCA_011754245.1 Buchnera aphidicola (Periphyllus aceris) | reverse complement strand
TCTTTTATTATAAAATATTTTTTAAAAATATAAATCTTTTATTTTTTTTTTTTTTTTTTTTTTTTTTATTTTAAAAATATGAAAAAACTTATTCTTTAATTTTAATATTTTGAAATAAGGAGATTATTATATGAGCATAAAAGATCAAAAAAGTATTAAAAAAAAAAATATAATAAAAGATATAGATTTAAAAAAAATAAAAAAAAAAATAAATATTTTAGTAAAAAAAAAAATAAAATTAAAGAAAAAAATTTATAATTTTAAAAAAAAATATAAAAAAAAAATTAAAAATATAAAATTAAGGTGCAATCGACAAATAGATTCAGCATATAAGTTTTCTTTAGAAAAAATAATTAGTTCTTTATTACCAATTTTTGATAGTATAGAAATGGCTATTTCTTCAATAGGAAAATTTGATAAAAATAATAAAAATATTTTAGACAAATTAATTGAATTAAAAAAATTTTTTTTAAAAATTTTTTCTCAGAATAGTATTAAAATAATTGATAAAAATAATGTTCCTTTTGATCCTGATATTCATCAGGCTATGTTTTTAAAAAATTCAAAAGATATTAAAAAAGATAATGTGATTGAAATTCTTCAAAAAGGATATTTAATACATAATCGTTTATTAAGAGCTGCTTTAGTATCTGTTTCTAACACTTAATTTTTTATAATTTAGAATTCAAATGAAGTTTTAATTATAAGTCTTGATATTTTAAATCAAGACTTTTATTATTATTTTTATATTTTATATTATAATTTTTCATATAACTATAAAAAATTTTTACTAAAAAGATATATCTATGTTAAAAAAAATAAAATATCAAAAAAAAATTATTACTATAAATAAAAAATCAAAATTTAACTTTTCAATTAAAAAATATTTTACTGCTGGAATAGTTTTATATGGTTGGGAAGTAAAATCTATACGTCAAGGAAAAATAAATATTAGTCATAGTCATATTATTATTCGTTCAAATGAAGCATATTTATTTAATTGCAATATACAACCTTTAAAAACATCAAATTTTTTAAATTTTTCTAATGAATCTATTAGAAATAGAAAACTTTTACTTTTAAGAAAAGAAATAAATTTTATTTCTAATGAAGTAAAAAAATATAGATATACAGTTGTTCCAATTTCTGTATTTTGGAAACGGTCCTTATGTAAAATTAATATAGGATTAGCTGTCGGAAAAAGTATATATGATAAACGACAAGATAAAAAAAACAAAATTTTAAAAAAAGAATTATCTAGAATTTCAAAAAGGTTTAGAATTTGAATATTTTTTATATTGTGTATAAAATATATAAAAAAAATTAAAAAATAAAAATAGTAATAATAAAAATATGAAAAAATATAATAAAAATGATAGTTATTGGATGAATATTGCATTATTTTTTGCTAAAATTGCATTTTTTCAAAGAGAAGTTCCGGTTGGTTCAATATTAGTAAAATCAGATAAAATTGTTGGTATTGGATGGAATAAAAATATTCAAAATAATGATCCAACAGGACATTCAGAAATTATAACATTGCGTAATTCAGGAAAGTTTTTAAAAAACTACAGATTACTTAATACTTCTTTATATGTTACTTTAGAACCTTGCATGATGTGTTTAGGAGCAATTTTACATAGTAGAATTAATAAATTAATTATTGGAACAAAAAAAAAAAAAATTTTTAAAAACATTCTTTACAGAAATAATGAGATTTTAAATTCTAAAAGATTTAAAATAAAAATTGTAAAAAATGTTTTACAAAATGAGTGTTCTAATTTATTAAAAAATTTTTTTTTAAATAAAAGAAAAAATATTTTTTGAATTTATTGTAATATTACAATTGCTTGTGCATATTTTTTTTCGTCGGTAAAGCTTACATGAGATTTTTTTATTTTTAATTCTTTTTTTTTTAAATTTGATTTACCTAAATAATTTATTTTTGGTTTGTTCATTTTATTATTATAGACTTCTATATTATTGAATGAAATTCCTTTTCTCATTCCACATCCCATGGCTTTGCATAACGCTTCTTTTATAACAAATCTTTTGGCTAAAAAATTTATTTTTCTTTTACTTTTTTTATATAAATATATTTCTTTTGGTGAAAGTATTTTTTTTAAAAATTTTTTTTTAAAACGTTTTAAAATTTTTTTTAAACGATTAATTTTTAATATATCTATTCCAATTCCTATAATTTTCATATTTTTTATTATTTTTTACTTTTTTTAATTTTTTTAACCCATAAAAAAAGATGTATTTTTTTTTTTAAATTTTTTTCAAGATCTTGACGAGCAATCATACTACATAATCTAATTTTTTTTCCTTTTTTTCCAATTATTATTTTCTTTTGTCTATTATGTTTTACATATATATATACATAAATAACTTTTTCTTTTTTCACATTTTTTTTAATTTTTTTTATTTTTATTTTTATTGTATATGGTAATTCATCTCCAAAATATCTCATTATTTTTTCTCTTATACATTCATGAATTTGAAATTTTAGAGAAGATTTATATTTTTTATTTTTATTTAAAATATTTTTTTTATGTAAAATTTTTTTTTTTATTATTTTCTCAAGAATATCAATATTTTCTCCAGTTTTACAGGAAATTGGTATAATTTTTTTTATTTTAAAAGATTTGTATAAATAATCTATAATTGGTAAAAGAGTATTTTTATTTTTTATTTTATCAATTTTATTTAAAACTATAATAATATGTATTTTTATTTTTTTAAAAAAATTAATTAAAATATTGTTTTTTTTATTCCAATTTTTTTGACTAAATATTAAAATTACAAATTTAATTTTTTTAAATATATGATTTTCAAAATTTATTATTTTTTTAATTAAATTTTCTGAAATATTTTTTTGAACATTTAATCCAGGCGTATCAATATATATAAATTGAATTTTTTTATTTTTTTTAATTCCGATAATGTTTTCTTGTGTTGTATTTTTTTTTTTTGAAGTAATAGAAATTTTTTTTCCAATTATTTTATTCAATAAAGTAGATTTTCCAGAATTTTGAAATCCGACAATTAGAATTTTTTCACAGTAATATTTTTTTTTTTTCACTCTATTCCTAATTTTATTAATGCATATTGAGCGGCATTTTGTTCTGCTTTTCTTCTGCTAGAACCTATACCAATTAATTTTTCTGAAATATTTAAAATTTCACATTTGATAGTAAATAATTGATTATGAGCTTCTCCATAAACTTTTACAACGATATAATTTGGAAGAGGCAAATGTTTTGATTGTAAATATTCTTGTAATCTTGTTTTAGAATCTTTTTGTGCATTTCCAGGACTAATTTCTTTAAGTCTTTTTTTATACCATTTTAATATTAATTTTTCTATTGTATAAATATCACTATCTAAATAAATACTTCCAATAATTGCTTCTATCGTATTTGCTAATATTGATTCTCTCTTAAAACCTCCGCTTTTTAATTCACCTTGTCCTAATTTTAAATATTCTCCTAAATCGAATTCACAAGCTATTTTTGCTAAAGTATTTCCTCGAACTAAAGTAGCTCTCATTCGACTCATATCTCCTTCGTTTACGTTAGGAAAAAATTTATATAATGCATTCGCGATAACAAAACTTAAAATTGAATCTCCTAAAAATTCTAATCTTTCGTTATGATGAATACTAGAACTTCTATGAGTGAGTGCTTGTTTTAATAGTTCTTTTTTATTATAAACATATCCTAATATTTTTTGAACTTTTTTTGTATCAATATGATCCATGATTTACCAATTTTTGTTAAAATTATTTTTTTAAATATAAATTAAAAAATATTTTTTTTATATGTATTTATATTTTTTATTAAATTCTTTCTCCAATTCTTTTTAATCTTATTTTAGGAAATATATTTTTATTTTTATTAATACTCAGCCATATAAAATTTGCTTTACCAATTAAATTTTCTTCAGGCAATAAACCCCAATATCTACTATCAGAACTATTATCTCTATTATCACCCATAACAAAATAATATCCTTTTGGAACTATCCAAGTACCACGATTGTATTTTTTTTGTTTATAATAAAAATTTGTTTTATCAATTAAATTATTATTTAAAAATATTTTATGTTTTTTATTATTAATTTTTTCTTCCATTATTTTAATGTTTTTTAGATATATGTATTTTTCATTTTTTTTATTTATATTTTTAATTTTTTTGTATTTTATTATTTCTAAATTATTTGTAGAGTTTTTTAAAATATTTTTTATAGTTAAAGTTTTATTAAAAGAGTTGTATATGATAATATCTCCAGGTATACCAATAATTCTTTTAATATAATTTACGTTTCTATTTTTTGGATATTGAAATACAATTACGTCTCCTCTTTGAGCATCTTTAATTTTATATAAAATTTTGTTATTAAATGGATTTCTTATATTATAAGCAAATTTTTTTACTATTATAAAGTCTCCAATTAATAATGATGGAATCATAGATCCAGAAGGTATTGTAAATGGTTCAAATAAAAATGATCTAAATAACCATATTAGTAATAACATAGGAAAAAAAGAACTAATTTTTTTATAGATATTTTTTTTTTTATATATTAAACATTTTTTTTTATTAAATTTATATTTATAGTACAAATTTTTTATTTTTTCTAAACACCATATTAAACCAGATGTTATCATAAATAATATTAGTAATTTAGAGAATAAATTTGACATATATAAACCTCATTTTAATTTTTATTTATATTTAAAATAGAAAAGAAAGCTTTTTTTGGTAAATCAATGTTTCCTATCCTTTTCATTCTTTTTTTTCCTAATTTTTGTTTTTTTAATAATTTTTTTTTTCTAGAGATATCTCCTCCATAACATTTTGATAAAACGTTTTTTCTTAATTGTTTTATTGTTGCACGACATATTATTTTATTTTTTATTGATGCTTGTATAGATATATCAAATTGTTGTCTCGGAATAATTTTTTTCATTTTTTCTAAAATTTCTCTTCCTTTTTTTTGTGATAAACTTTCATGTACAATAAACGATAAAGCATCAATTTTTTCAGAATTAATTAAAATATTTAAATTGGTTAGATTAGATTTTTTAAAATATTTAAATTTATATTCTAAAGATGCATATCCACTAGAAACAGATTTTATTTGATCAAAGAAATTTAAAACAATTTCTGACATTGGAATATGATATGTTAAAGATACTTGATGAGAATGATAAATCATTTTTGTTTGAATGCCTCTTTTTTGTATACATAAAGAAATAATATTTCCAATATATTTTTGTGGTAATAAAATAATGCATTCTGCAATTGGTTCTCTAATTTCTTTATATTTTTCTTTAGTTGGAAATTGATTTGGAGAATTAATATATAAAATTTTATTATTTTTAATCATTTGTATTTCATATGTTACAGTAGGAGGTGTAGAAATTAAATTTAAATTATATTCTCTTTCTAATCTTTCTTGAATAATTTCCATATGTAAAAGTCCAAGAAATCCACATTTAAATCCAAAACCTAGAGCTTGTGAATTTTCTGGTTCATAATATAAGGATGCATCGTTTAAACTTAATTTTCCTAATGCATCACGAAAATTTTCATATTGATTAGTGTCTACTGTATATAATCCAGCATATATTTGTGGTATTATTTTTTTAAAACCTGGGAGTTTTTTCACACATGAATTATTTATTCCAGTTAATGTGTCTCCTACAGGTACGGCAAGTATATTTTTAATTCCACATATAATCCATCCTACTTCTCCACAATTTAATTTTTTTAAAGATATTTGTTTAGGAGTAAAAATTCCAATTTTTTCAACTTTATATTTTTTTTTTGTACTCATTACTTGAATTTCTGATCCTTTAGCAATAAATCCATTTTTTATTCTTATTAACGAAACTACTCCTAAATAATTATCAAACCATGAATCAATTATGATCGCTTGAAGATAGTTATTTTGAGAACCTGATGGAGATGGAATTTTACAGATAATTTTTTCTAATAAATTTTTTATTCCAAATCCAGTTTTAGCAGAACAAAAAATTGAATTTTTAGAAGAAATTCCAATAATATCTTCTATTTCATGAAGAACTCTATCTGTATTTGCATGAGGTAAATCAATTTTGTTAATAACAGGAATAATTTTTATATTCATATCTAATGCTGTATAACAATTGGTTAATGTTTGAGCTTCTATTCCCTGAGTTGAATCAATTACAAGTAAGGCACCTTCACATGCAGATAAAGAACGTTCTACTTCATAAGAAAAATTAACATGTCCTGGTGTATCTATACAATTTAAATAATATGTTTTTTTATTTTTTGATATATATTGCATTGTTACTGTTTGTGCTTTTATTGTAATTCCTCTTTCTTTTTCTATATCCATAGTATCTAACATACAAGAAGAAATTTCTCTTTCTTTTAAATTTCCACAAATTTGAATTAATCTATCAGCTAAAGTGGATTTTCCATGATCGATATGTGCAATAATAGAAAAATTTCTTATATTTTTCATTAAATTTTGTACACCATAAAAAATTTTATATAAGTAATATAGAATATTTTTTTTTTTTGGAATAAAATTTTTTTAAAAATTTTATTTATAATTTATAAGATAATTTTATGAAATATTTAATATTTTGTAAAAAATTTTCATTTATATTAATTTGTTTTAATAAAAATATAATTTTTTATTAACTATTTTTTATAAAATATTTATTAAAATTTATTATAACATAGTTCATTATTAGAATAAAAAATTCAGTTTTTAAAGTTATTTCTTTAAAAAAATAGGAGAAATTTGTGTCACGTAAAAAAAAAGTAATTGTTGCAATGTCTGGTGGTGTCGATTCTTCTGTTTCTGCTTGGTTACTTAAGAAAAAATATATTGTTGAAGGACTATTTATGAAAAATTGGGAAGAAGAAGATAGTTCAAAATATTGTAATTCTAAAAAAGATTTAAAAGATGCACAAGATGTTTGTAAATCTTTAAATATTATGTTACATACTGTAAATTTTTCTCTAGAATATTGGAATTTTGTTTTTAAGAATTTTTTATCTGAACATAAAAAAGGAAGAACTCCTAATCCAGACATATTATGTAACAAAGAAATTAAATTTAAAATGTTTTTAAGATTTTCAATAGAATTTTTAAAAGCTGATTATATTGCAACTGGACATTATGCGATAAATTTTTTTCAAAATAATTCATATTTTTTATTAAAAGGAATAGATCGAACTAAAGATCAAAGTTATTTTTTATATACTTTAAATCAAAATCAATTAAAAAATATTTTATTTCCTTTGGGTGCTTTTAAAAAATCAAAAGTTCGATCTATTGCAGAAAAAATAAATTTAAAAGTTTATAAAAAAAAAGATTCAATGGGAATATGTTTTATTCAACCAAAATTTTATAGAAAATTTTTAAATAAATATATTCCTCAAAAAAAAGGAAAAATTTTAACAATCAAAAAAGATTTTATAGGATATCACTTTGGTTTGTTTAATTATACTTTAGGTCAAAGAAAAGGATTAAACATAGGAGGATTAAAAAATTATAAAAATTTTCCATGGTATGTAGTTGAAAAAGATGTAAAAAATAATTTTTTAATAGTAGATCAAGGGATCAATAATATTAATTTATTGTCTTTAGGTTTATTTGTTAAAAAAATTCATTGGATTAATAAGAGTTTAATTAATTTTCCATTAAAATGTAATGTTAAAACAAGATATTCTCAACTTGAATGTTCTTGTGTAATAAAAAAAAAAAAAAATAGATTTAAAGTAATTTTTTTATCTCCTATTTCTTCTATTACTCCAGGGCAATCTGCTGTATTTTATTTAAAAAATATTTGTTTAGGTGGTGGAATTATTCATAAAAGAATTCCATTAAAAAAAAATTAAATATTTTTTATTTTTTTTAAAGATTTTTTATAATTTAAAATAAAATTTATTTATTTATTTTTTGATAAGTTATTTTTATATGAGATGATTTTTATTAAAAAATTAATAGAAATTTAAAAAATATATTTGGTTAATATATTTTTATAAATATATATATATATTATTTAGTGAAATTTATTAGTTTAAATATTTATTTTTAATAAAATAAATTAAAGAATTTTAATTAAAATACAAATTTATAAAATTTTTATAAAATTTTTAGATATTAATTAAAATTTTTTAATTATTTTAATAGATAATTATTTTATTTGAGAATTTTTGTTTCATATTATAAATTTTAAATAATTTTAATTAATTCAAATATATATATGGAGTTATTTTTTTTAATTTTTTTTAAATATAAAATTAATATAAAATATTAATTTTTTTATTATATTTTATGAATTTAATTATATATATTTTTAAAATTTAAAAATAAATTGATAAATTTAAAATTTTTTAACAAAAAATATTTTATACAAATAATAAATTTTTATATATAAAACAAATTTAAATTATTTTTACTATTTTCAAAAAATTATAAATTATTATTTTATATTTTATTATTAGTTATAATTTTATTTTTTCTAAATTTAAATAAATAAAAATTAATAAAAAAAATTTTAAAAATCGATATAAATATTTAAAAATTTTTTTATATTTTTTAAAAATATAATTAGAATATTTAAAATAAAAAATTTATATAAAAAGAAATAAAAAAATAAAAAAAAATAAAAAATATAATAAAAAGGAATAAAAATGGGATTTTTATCAAATAAAAAAATTCTAATTGTTGGAGTTTATAATAAGTTTTCTATTGCTTATGGTATAGCTAAATCTATGTATTTTCATGGAGCTAAGTTAGCTTTTACTTATGAAAAAAAAAAATTTAAAAAAAAAATAAAATTTCTATCAAAAAAATTTAATTCCAATATTTATATAAAATGTAATGTATCAAAAAATAATGATATTAAGAATTTGTTTTCTAAATTAAAGTTTTTATGGAAAAATTTTGATGGAATTGTGCATTCTATAGCTTTTTTAGAAAAAAAATATTTTAATAACAATTATATTGACTCTATTACAAAAAAATCCTTTAATAAATCTCATGAAGTTGGTTCATATAGTTTTGTTTTATTATCAAAATATTTAAAACCTATTTTAAATAAAAATTCAAGTTTATTAACTATATCTTACTTAGGATCAAAAAGATGTATATTAAATTATAATTTAATGGGTTTAGTTAAAGCTTCTTTAGAATCGAATGTTAGATATATGGCTTGTTCTTTAGGGCCTAATATTCGAGTAAATGCTATTTCTCCTGGACCTGTTAAAACTTCTTCTTCTTATGTTATTAATGGATTTCAAAAAATGTTAGATTTAAATAAAAATGTTTCACCAATTAAACGTAATATTTCTATTAATGAAATAGGAAACGTTGCATCTTTTTTAACTAGTAATTTATCTTCTGGAATTACAGGTCAAATAATATATGTTGATGGTGGATTTAATATTATGGGTATGTTTTAAAAATTTAAAAATTTTTTAGAATAATATATATATAATTTTGTTTGGTCTTTTATTAAAATCATAGTATATTAATTTTATATATTTAATATTTAAGATATTTAAATTTTTTTGTAAATGTATTTTATTATATTTTTTATAATTTATAAAATTAAAATATTTTAGGCTAAATTATTATGTTTGAAAACAATCGAATTTTACTTAATCTAAAAAAAAAATTAAAAATAAATACACCAAGAGTAGAAGGAATTGTAAAAAAATCTAATAAAGGATTTGGATTTTTAGAAATTAATTCTAAAAATAGTTATTTTATTCCTCCAAAAAAAATTAAAAAAGTCATGCATGGTGACAAAATTATTGCTCGTGTTGGTTTTTCTAAAAATAGAGAAATAGTTATTCCAGAAAAACTTGTTGAACCTTTTTTAAATACTTTTGTTGGTCGTTTACAAAAAATTAATAAGAAATTTTTTATAATACCAGATTATCCTTTTTTACAAGAATTTATTCCATGTAATTTTTTACTTAAAGATGAATTATCTTACGAGTCTGGTGATTGGTTTTTAGCAAAATTAACGAAACATAAATTAAAAGATAATAATGTTTTTCATGCTGAAATTATTAAATTTATTTCAAGGAAAAAAGACCCTTTTACACAATGGTTTGTCACTTTAACAAAACATGGTCTTAAATCTTCTGAACCAAAATGTAAAATTAAAAAAATTATTTTTTTTAATGAAAAATTTGAAAAAAGAAAAGATTTAACTCATTTAAATTTTATTACAATTGATAGTCATAATACTCAAGATATTGATGACGCTGTATTTATTAAAAAAGTTGAAAATGATTGTTTAGAATTAACAGTTGCTATTTCAGATGTTACGTCATATGTAAATTATAATAGTAAATTAGATATTATGGCTTCAAAAAGAGGATTTACAAATTATTTACCTGGATTTAATATTCCAATGTTACCTCGATTTTTATCTGAAAATTTATGTTCTTTACAACCTTATGAAAAACGTCCTGTACTTGCTTGTAAAATGATAGTATCAAAAAATGGAAAAATTAAAAATGATAGTAATTTTTTTTTAGCATGGATAAAATCTCATGGAAAACTTTCATATAAAAATGTTTCAGATTTTTTAGAAAAAAAAAGTTGTTGGAAGCCATTAAATAAAAAAATAGAAGAACAAATATTATTATTGTATGATTTTTGTATATCTCGTATAAAATGGAGAAAAAAAAATTCTTTAATTTTTCCAGATAGAAATGAATATAAATTTAATTTATCTAAAAATTGTGAAATTTTAAATATTTCTATTGAAAAAAGAAGAATTGCTCATAGAATTATTGAAGAGTGCATGATATCTGCTAATTTTATTGCTGCAAATACTTTATTTAAAAATAAATGTTTAGGATTATATAATAACCATTCTGGTTTTGATTTGTCTGGTGCTAATCAAATTTCATTATTATTAATTAAAAAAAATATTTTTATGAATTCAAAAGAATTATTAACGTTAAAAGGATTTTGTAATTTATATAGAATTTTAAAAAATAAAAAATATAAATATTTAAACAGTAGAATTAGAAAATTTCAATCGTTTAGTGAAATTAGTTTTAATCCTAATCCTCATTATGCTTTAGGTTTTAAAAGATATGCTACATGGACATCTCCGATTAGAAAATATGGAGATTTAATAAATCATAGATTTTTAAAATCAATGATTTTGAATAAAAAACCTGTTTTTTTAAAAAATGATATTCTTCAAAAAATTTCTGAGCAAAAAAGAAAACATAGATTATCAGAAAGAGAGATTCAGGATTTTTTATATATCAAGTATTTTAAAACTAAAAATTTAAAAAATTTAATATTTAATGCAGAAATTTTTGAAGTATCTAAAGGGGGTATTCGAGCAAAATTATTAGAAAATGGAGCTAATATTTTTATTCCAAATTCTTTTATTCATAATATTCGTTCAGAATTAGATTTTAATAAAGAAGAAGGATTAATTTTTATTAATGGAAAAATATTTTATAAAATTTCAGATATTATTAAAGTAAACCTAATAGATGTTAGAACAGACACAAAAAACATTATAGCAAAACCTATTATAAAATTAAAATAATTTTTTTCAATAAATTAATTTAAATAAATTTTATTAATATTTTTTTTAAAAATATTTTCAGTATAATGAAGAATAATTTCATAAAAATCATATAATTTTAAGTTTTATAAAAAATTTTAAGATTCAACCTTTAAATTTTAATTT
The DNA here is from genome assembly GCA_011754245.1 of Buchnera aphidicola (Periphyllus aceris). Lineage (GTDB taxonomy): Bacteria > Pseudomonadota > Gammaproteobacteria > Enterobacterales > Enterobacteriaceae > Buchnera_J > Buchnera_J aphidicola_BF. The sequence goes on along the minus strand of JAAMXG010000006.1, from coordinate 34,895 downwards.
ATATCAGGAATATATGAATATATTTAATTTTGATTATTCTATTTATGTAAATTTTTTTATTAGTTTATTTGTTTTAGTTAATCCTATTGGAATGATTCCTATTTTTACAAGTATGACAAATAATATTTCTCATAAAGAACGAAATAGAATTAATCGTATTGCAAATTTTTCAGCTTTTATAATATTATGTGTTTCTTTATTAATTGGTCAAAATATTTTAAATTTGTTTAAAATTTCTATTTCTTCTTTTAGAATTTCTGGGGGAATCTTAATTTTTATGACATCTTTATCTATGATTTATAATAAAAAAGATGTACAAAATAAAAATAAAAAAATAAATTTAAAAAACATGGCAATTATACCTTTATCTATGCCTTTAATTTCTGGTCCAGGAGCTATTAGTTCTACTATTATTTGGAATAATAAAAATCCTGGATTTTTTAATATCATTATTTGTATTTTAATTATGTTAATTTTTTTTTATTTTTGTTATTTAATATTTGAAATATCTCCATTTTTTGTTCAAATTTTAGGAAAAGTTGGTATAAAAATACTAACAAAAATTATGGGTTTATTATTGATGTCTTTAAGTATAGAATTTATTGTATCTGGAATTAAATCTATTTTTTAAATTTTATTATATAAAAAAATAAATTTCTTACTAAATAATAAAAAAAAATATGAAAAAAATTTATATTCGGAATTTAGGAAAAACTCATTGTAATATTATTTCTAGTGCTATGCATGTTTTTACAAAATCTAGAACCATGAATACTATAGATGAAATATGGTTTACTGAACATTATTCGATTTTTACTCAAGGAATTTTAGAAAAAAATCAAAATATCTTAAAAAAAATAAAACACATTCCAATTGAATTGCATGATAGAGGGGGTAAAATTACTTATCATGGACCAGGTCAACAATTAGTTTATATTTTAATTAATTTAAAAAAAATTAAAATAAAAATAAAAAAATTTTTATTTTTAATAGAAAAAGTTATAATTAACACATTAAAAATTTTTTCAATTAAATCTTATATTATTCCAAAATTTCCTGGTATTTATATTAAAAAAAAAAAATTTTGTTCGATTGGTTTCAGGATAATAAATCATTGTTCATTATATGGTATATCTTATAATATTAATACTAATTTAGAACCATATAATTATATAAATCCTTGTGGCAATAAATTTATTAAAATGATTAATTTAAAAGATATAAAACCAATGATAACTATGAAAATTTTTAGAAAAAAATTTATAGAAGTGTTTACAAAAATCTTTAAATATCAAGAAATTTATAAATCTTCCTATAATGTTTTAAATAAAATTGATTTAAATTAAATATTTTATTTGTTTTTTATAAAATTATATTTTATATATTATTTTTTAAAAAATATATAAAGTACACTTTAATTTAATTCTTTTTTTTAAATATATTGATCTTATAAGTTGAGCGTTTTAAATGTTAAGAAAACCTAGTTGGATTAAAATACAAATTCCACAGAATTCCACTAAAGTTGAAAATATTAAAAATATTTTAAGAAAAAATTCTTTAAATACAGTTTGTGAAGAAGCAAAATGTCCTAATTTAACTGAATGTTTTAATAAGGGAACAGCAACTTTTTTAATACTCGGTTCTATTTGTACTAGGAAATGTCCTTTTTGTGGTGTTCAAAAAGGAAGACCTAAACAAGTTGATTTTAATGAACCAAAAAAATTAGCAAAAGTTATTTCATATATGAATTTAAAATATATTGTTTTAACTTCTGTGAATCGTGATGATTTAAAAGACGGAGGAATTTCACAATTTATTAATTGTATTAAAGAAATTAGAAAAATAAAAAATGTTAAAATAGAAATATTAGTTCCAGATTTTAGAAAAAAAGAACAAATTGCATTGAAATTAATTAAAAATAATCTTCCAGATGTTTTTAATCACAATATAGAAACAGTTCCAAGATTATATAAAACTGTTAGGCCAGGAGCAAATTATACAAAATCTTTATTTTTGTTAAATAATTTTAAAAAAAAATTTCCTATGATTCCAACAAAATCTGGTTTAATGGTTGGTTTAGGAGAAAAAGAAAATGAAATTTTGACAGTTTTAAAAGATCTTCATAATAATGGAGTATCTATGTTAACGATAGGTCAATATCTTCAACCAAGTAAGATTCACCTTCCTGTTCAAAAATATTTAACTCATAAAGAATTTAAAAAAATTAAAAAAAATGCTAAATTTATAGGTTTTAAATATATTTTTTGTGGACCTTTAGTGAGATCTTCATATCATGCTTATGATCAATATAAAAATATTTAAATTTATATCAAATTTTTTTAAATATATTTTTAGAGGTTTAATGTGTTAAATAATAATTTTATAAAAACAGTTAAAACAAAAATTATAATTGCGTTAGATTTTAAAAAAATTGATCAAGCTATAAATTTGATTAAATTTTTAGATCCTAAAATTTATAGATTAAAAATTGGTAAAGAGATGTTTTTTTCATTTGGATTAAGTTTTATAGAAAAAATTATAAATTTAGGTTTTAAAGTATTTTTAGATTTAAAATTACATGATATTCCAAATACTATAGAAAAAGCTATTAAATCTTTTTCAAATTTAGGTATTTGGATGATTAGTATTCATTCAATGGGAGGAAAAGAAATGATGGAATCTGCTAAAATAGCTCTTTCATCTTATAAAAAAAAACCTCCATTATTAGTAGCAGTTACTGTTTTAAGTAGTTTAAAAAATAAAAATTTAAAAGATTTAGGAATTTTTATTTCTTTAAGAAAGTATGTTTTATTATTATCAAAATTATGTAAAAAAATTGGCTTAGATGGAGTTATTTGTCCTGGACATTTTTCTAATAATATAAAGAATTTTTTAGGAAAAGATTTTAAAGTTATTTCACCTGGAGTTAGATTTTTAGGAACTGAATTTCATGATCAAAAAAACGTTATTATTCCAGAAGATATTTCAAAATTAAATATTGATTATGTTGTATTAGGAAGAATAATTACTCTTTCTAAAAATCCAATTCAAGATTTAAATTTTATTAAATCAAAAATAAATAATTTTATGTAAATTTTTTATTTTTTTATATTTTATTTTTTTATTAAAGATAATTTAATATTATACGCAGAGCACTTACGAGATTAAAAAAATTCACTCAATCTATTTTTCCAACTAAATTGGTAATTTTTTTTAATTATAGGTTTTGAAAAAAAAAAAAAAAAAAACTTAAAAAGAAAAAAAATCATTTAGATTTCATATATATAAATATATGTCAAAATAAATCTATTTTAGTTAAAATTAATTTGGAATTTTTTACAAAAGATTTATTTTTTAGTTTTCGTGATAATTGTGGAAATCAATTAAAATATATATTATTTTTAATTTCAAAAGAATTAAATAGAATTTTAATTTATTATAGAAAAGAAAAGTAAGAAATATAGGTTTAATGAATAAAATACTAATATACATTACAAGATATTGGTTTTTATACAGTAAAAGTAAAAAAAAAAAAATTAAAATTTTAAGTAGATAAAAGAGATTTTACGAGTTTTTTCTGATCTTCTGAAATTATTAAAAATTACAAAAATATGTTTTTTAAAAAATAATCCATTGAAAGCAAAAATTTTAAAACAATCAGGTATTAATATAGAGAAAAGAATTTCATTAATTATTGAAATGAATAAAAAAATAAATTTTATATGGATTTTGAAAAAAAATATTTTATTATTTTTAATAAGAATTTTAAAATTTTTATAAAGATAATTATTTATTTATAAACTTTAAAATCATTATAAATTACTCACAATTATAATAATTTTTTTTTAAAAAAAATAAATATATATTTGTGAGTAATAAAATTTATTTAATAAAATTTCTATTATTTAATGAGTATAAATATTCTTTATTTTCATTGTTCATAATATATATTAAATCTTTATTAAATTTAAAAGCATGAATATTTTTTTTAGAAAATACAGGAAAATACATTTGAAACATATTTAAAAATTTTTGTTCAATAAATTTATTAGTTTGTAAAAAAAGAAAATTTGAGAGTATTGTATTTTTTTTTGTATATATAAATTTTATATGAAAATTTTTTAAATTAGTTATTTCTGAAGCTTTTTTTATAGCGTCATCTAAATTTCCTAATTGATCTACTAAACCTATTTTTTTTGCTTGATATCCTGTCCAAATTTTTCCTTCAGCAATTTTTTCTATTTCTTCAATACTTTTATGTCTAGATTTTGCAACAATTTCTAGAAATTTTTTATAATTTATATTCATATGAAATTCTATAAATTTTTTTAGTTCAGGAGAAATATCATGAAAAACATTATTATCAGTAAAATTAGATATTGCAGTATTATCGTAATAAATTCCTAAAGATTTTAAAGATTTTTCTAAAGTATAAAAATAATTAAATATTCCTATAGATCCAGTAATTGTTGTTGGGCTGGATATAATATAATCTCCAGCAGTTGAAATCCAATAACCTCCAGATGCTGTTGTTCCGCCCATTAATATAATTAATGGTTTTTTAGATTTCTTAAAATTATTTAATTCTTTTCTAATTTTTTCTGATTCTGATAATGTTCCTCCAGGACTATTTATAAAAAATATTAAAGCTTTAATATTTTTATCTTTTTTTGCTGATTTAATTTTTGAAATTGTTGTTGAAATATTAATTGCATTTTTGTTATGTATATCATTTAAAATCGATCCATCATTAGTTATTATTCCAATAGATGGAAATTCATTTTTTTTAGTATTATTAAATAATTTTAATTTGTATTCATATATATTTATTAATTTATATTTTTCATTATTTGTTAATTCTGAAAATTTTTTTCTTAAAATATTATTAATATTTTTATTAGATAAAACATAATCTACTAATTTATTATTTTTAGTATATTTTGTCATATCTTCATTGATATCTTTAAATCTAAATATTTTTTTATTTAAATAAGGACAAATTTTTTCTATTTTAATATTTCTGTTTATTGAAATTTTTTTTAAATATTGTTTCCATAAAAAATTTATTATTTTTAAATTCTCTTTTTTTATTTCTTTAGATGGACCATTTCTTGTTATAGGCTCAATAGCAGATTTATATTTTCCTGTTCTAAAAACATGAACATTAATATGTAATTTGTCTAAAATATCTTTATAGTAAAAATTTCTTATTGACATGCCATTAAAATCAATTGTTCCATGTTTTTCTAAAAAAATTAAATTTGAAAAACTAGCTAAATAATATTGTGCTTGTGAATAATTTTTACCAACAGCATAAATTGGTTTTCCTGAGTTTTTAAATTTTTTTAAACATTCTCCAAAATATTCTAAAGCAGGTTGACTTCCTCCTCCAAAATTTTTAAAATTTAATAGAATAGCTTTAATATTTTTATCATTTTTTGCTTGTTGTATTTTTTTGCATAATAAAAATAAAGAATTTTTTTTAATATTTATGTTGTGATTAAATATTTTATTTAAAAAATTTTCTTTAATATTTTGTTCTGAATAATATTTTTCTTTTAATGGTCCATTTAAATCAATTTTTAAAATTCCTATTTTCGGTTCTTCTACAATATTTTTTTTTTGAAATGTTGTATTAAGAAATAAAAAAATTATGCAAATAAAAATAAAAAAAAAATTATATTAAAAAATGTTTTTTTTATAAAATTAATTACATTAAAGGTTAGAATAATTAAATTTATAATTTTTTTTAAAATATTTTTCATTAAAATTGCCTAATATTAAGTTTTTGTAAAAAATATAAATTTAGTAATAAAATTTTTAACTTGTAATAGTATAAAACAAAAAAAAAAATAAATATTATTTAATTAAAATTTTTTATATTTTTTAATTAATTTTTTTTAAATATTTTTTTTGGTTGTCCATTTTTATCTATTGCAACATAAAAAAATATACCTTTTGTAGATAAATATTTTTCTTTTATAGGTTTAGAATATAATCTTTTTACCCAAATTTCTATTTTTATTTTCATAGAACTACTTCCTTTTTTAATACATTCTCCATAACAATTTATAATATCTCCAATAGAAATAGATTTTAAAAAAGATATGTTAGATTGAACTGTAACAACTCGACCCATAGCAATTTGTTTTGCTAAAATAGCACCTCCTATATCCATTTGAGACATAATCCATCCTCCAAAAATGTCTCCATTTGCATTTGTATTATGAGGCATTGCTAAAGTTTTTAATAGTAAGTTTTTTTTATTTTTCACATTTAAATTCTTTATTATTAATTGCATTAATATTCCTATTTTATACATTAATACTATTTTATTGTTTTATAAAAATTTTAAAAACAATTTTTTATAAAGAAGATATGTATGTAAATATAAATTATTACATAATATTTAAATTTTTTAAAAAATTTATTTAGTGTATAAAAGTATTATTTTCTTTTTTTTTTTAAAAGTTTAAATTTTTAAAGTAAGAATTTTATAATTTTATAAAAAATAAATTAATTAATTTTTTTTTATATTTTTTAATAAAATTTTTTAAAATTAATTTATTTTTTTTTAAAATTATAATAAAATGTTTTCATCATATTAATATTTTTATTTCGTTTATAATTAATTTTAATAAATTTGAATTATTAGCGATGATTGCAATTTTATTATTATAATTACAACCTCCTTTATAATCACTAATTATTCCTCCTGATTCTTTTACTTGTAGCATTCCAGAATAATAATTATTTATTTTAAAATTAAAGTCTAACATAAAATCGATTCTTCCATCTGATAAATATGATAAATCTAAAGGAATTAAACTTGTTGTTCTAAAAATAACACCTTTTTTAAACAAATTTTTTAAAATTTTTAAATATTTTTGTTCTTTATTTAAAAATATATTTTTCAATTTTAAAGAGAAATAACTTTTGTTAAGAGAATTAAAAGATGAACATCTCATACGATATCCATTAACTTGAGCTCCATTACCCTTTACTGCAGTAAATATTTCATTTCTAAATGGATCATAAATAACAGATATATTAAGAATTTTTTTAAAAAAAATTACAATAGATATACAAAAATTTGGAAATTTTTTTAAGAAATTTTTTTTTCCATTAAATAAATTAATAATCCAAATTGGATTTTTAAAATTTTTAAATTTAATAGAATTATATTTTGTAAAAATATTATGTTTTGGATAAGAGTTTTTAATAATATTCATAATAATTTTACGGGTTTTATAAATTTCTTGAATCAATATTCTTTTTTTTTCAAAGTCATTAAATATTTTTTTATCATAAAATTGTATAATATTATTACCTCCTTTTCTTGCTGCTCGAATTGCGATGTTTAAAATTGGATGCATTTTTTGTTCCTATAAAGTTTTATTATTTATTAAAAAATTTTTATATAATATTATTTTAATATAATTAAATTAAAATAATTATTTCATATTTTAAATAATATTTTTTATAAAATTTTTATGTTATTTAATATATAAAAAATTTTAATATTTTTTTAAAAATTTTTAAAGATTTTTTTAGAAATATTAAAAAAATTTAAAATAAATGTTATTATTTCAAAATTTTATCAATTTAAATTAAAAAAATTTTTCTTTTATTTTTTAATTTTTTCTCATAACAAATTGATTTTAAAGGAGAATTGTTTAGTGATAAAAAAAATAATTTCTATTCGAGGAATGCATGATTATCTTCCACATGAGTTAGAAATTTGGCATAAAACTGAAAAAATTTTAAAAAAAATTTTTAAAAATTATGGATATTATGAAATTAGATTGCCTATTTTAGAAAAAACTGAATTATTTTATCGATCTATTGGTAATGTAACAGATATTATTGAAAAAGAAATGTATACTTTTTATGATAAAAGTAAAAAAAATATAACATTAAGACCAGAAGCTACTGCAAGTTGCTCAAGAGCTTACATTGAAAATAATCTTGAAAAAAATATTCAGCAAAGATTTTGGTATTATGGACCTATGTTTCGTTATGAAAGACCACAACAAGGAAGATATAGACAATTTTATCAATTTGGTTGTGAAGTATATGGTTTAAATACAGAAGAAATAGAATTAGAATTAATTATTTTATTAAATCGTTGTTGGAAAGCTTTAAATATAGATAAAAAAATTTTTTTAGAAATAAATTCGATTGGAACGGTTCAATCTAGAGAAAAATATAAAATTGACTTAGTGAAATTTTTAATTTCTAATAAAAAAAAATTGGACAAAGAATCTCAAGCTAAATTATATAAGAATCCATTAAGAATTTTAGATACTAAAAATAAATTAACTAAAAAATTATTAATTAATTCTCCAAATTTATTAGATTATATTGATAATAATTCTAAAAATTATTTTAAAAAATTATGTAAATCTTTAAACAAATTTAAAATTTCATATAAAATAAATAGGAATTTAGTTAGAGGTTTAGATTATTATAACGATATAGTTTTTGAATGGAAATCTAATAACAAAAAATTGAGTTCTCAAAATACAATATGTGCTGGAGGACGTTATGATAATTTAATTAAAACTTTAGGAGGAAATTCTTCAATCCCTGCGTTAGGTTTTGCTATTGGTATGGAAAGATTAATATATATAATTAATAATGAAAGATCATTTTTTATAAAAAAATTAGAAACAGATATTTATATTATTTCTAATTTGAATAAAAAAAGTATATATCATATTAAATTTGCTGAAAATATTAGAAATTTATTTAATAATTTACGTATTGTTCAAGATTTTAATGTTGGATCTATAAAAAAAAAGATAATTAGATCAAAAAAATTTCATTCTAAAGTAACTATTATAATAAGCTATTCTCAAAAAAATAAAAAAATTTTTCAAATAAAATATTATAATTCTTCTATTATTAAAGTTCTTCATTTAAAAAAAATGGTTAAAGAATTACAAGATTATTTTAGAAAATTTTATGGAAAATTTATATAATTTAAATTTTTTACATTTAATTAAATTTTTATATTTTTTTTGATATTGGAGAAAATTTATGTTTTTTAAAAATATATACAAAAAATCAGATTTAAAATTATGGAAATATATAAAAAAAGAAAAAAATAGACAAAACAAAAATATTACTTTAATTGCTTCAGAAAATTATGCTAGTGTTGAAGTAATGAGAGCTCAGGGTTCAATTTTAACTAATAAATATGCAGAAGGATATCCTAAAAAAAGATATTATGGAGGTTGTAAATATGTTGATAAAATAGAAAATTTAGCTATAAATAGAGCAAAAATTTTATTTAATTCAGATTTTGCAAATGTTCAACCTCATTCTGGATCCCAAGCTAATTTTTCTGTTTACAATGCTCTGTTAAATCCAGGTGATAGGATTTTAGGAATGAATTTATGTGACGGAGGTCATTTAACACATGGTGCGAAAGTAAATTTTTCTGGTAAATTATATCAATCTATTTCATATAAATTAGATTCTTATGGAAATATTGATTATCATCAAATAAAATATCTTGCAAAAAAACATTTACCTAAAATAATTATAGGAGGATTTTCATCATATTCTGGTTTATGTAATTGGAAAAAAATGAGAAAAATTGCTGATTCGATTAACGCATATTTAGTAGTAGATATTTCACATATAGCTGGATTAGTTGTTTCTGGTTTATATTCTAGTCCAATAAATTATGCACATGTAGTAACAACTACTACACATAAAACTCTTTCAGGGCCTCGTGGAGGATTAATTTTATCTAATACAAAAGATCAGAAATTATATGATTTATTAAATAAATCTGTTTTTCCAGGTTCACAAGGTGGTCCATTAATTCATATCATTGCAGCTAAAGCAATTGCTTTTAAAGAAGCAATGAGTAAAAATTTTTTAAAATATCAAAAACAAATATTAAAAAATTCAAAAATTATGTCTAAATATTTTATTAAAAAAAAATTTAAAATAGTTTCAAATGGAACTTTTAATCATTTATTTGTAATTGATTTAACAAATAAAAACATGTCTGGAAAGGATGCTGAATATTTGTTAAGTAAATCTAATATTATAGTTAATAAAAATACAATTCCAAATGATTTAAAAAGTTCTTTTATTACGTCTGGTATTCGTATTGGAACACCAGCAATTACTCGTAGAGGTTTTAAAGAATTAGAATCAGAAAAATTAGCATATTGGATTAAATGTTTAATTAATAATTTTAATAATCATCATATAGTTTCAAATATTAAAAAAAAAGTTTTAAAATTGTGTTCTAAATATCCAGTACATTTTTAATATAAAAAATTATCATATTTATTTTTTTTCATTTTTTTTTCTTTTTTTTTTTTTTTTTTTTTTTTTTTTTTTTTTTTTTTTTTTTTTTTTTTTTTTTTTTTTTTTTTTTTTTTTTTTTTTTTTTTTTTTTTTTTTTTTTTTTTTTTTTGAATATATACATTTATTAATATATTGAAAAAATTTTTTATATAAAAAAAAATAAAATTATTTTTAAAGATTTATATTAATTTTAATATTTCAATCCATAAAGGTTCTTTTATAGTTGAAAATTTTTTTATTTTTTTTAAAAATCCATTTTTTTTATTTATAAAATAAATAGATACAGAACTTGATTTTTCACCACAAATCATTAAATATCTTCCTGTTTCATCTATTTTAAAACTTCTTGGTTGTTTTTCTGTTTTATAAACTTTAATTAATTTTATTTTTCCTGTTTTTTTTTTTACTTGAAATAAAGATATAGAATTATTAATTCTTTCTGATGCATATAAAAAATTACCGCATCGAGAAAAATGAATATCTGCTGCCCATTTTTTATTTAATTTTTTTTTTAAAATTTTTTTTGTTTGAATTTGTTTTATTTTTTTCTTATTTAAAATATCTTGAATTTTCCATACTGAAATACTATTTTTTAATTCATTAATTATATACAAATATTTTTTTTTAGGATCAATGGTAATATGACGAGGACCACATTTATTCGAACACTTAATTTTTTTAATTTTTTTATTAAATAATTTTTTTATATTTTTCAAACTATAAACAAAAATTTTATCTGACAATAGAGAAGTAAAAAATAAAATTTTGTTTTTTTCTTCTATAACAGAGCAATGGCAACCTGATATATTACTCTTTATTTTAAATACTTTACTTGGAATTCCATTTTTATCTAAAAGATGACAGCTTATTGAATTTCCTCCATATGAACTATTAAATAAATATTTTTTTTTTTTATCAATAGAAAAATGATTAGGATTTCCTATTGTATTTGTTTCTTTAATTTTTTTTAAAATTCCATTTTTTTTAATTTTATATGTTATTATTCTTGAAGGATTTCTAACTCCAGCATATAAGATATTTTTTTTTTTTATCAATTTTAAAGGTTGAACTTCTCCATGTGTATAAATTTCTTGTATTTTTTTTATAAAGTTTGGTGTTTGAAATTTAAATACTTCAATTATATATTTTTTTGGTATTGAAATATAGATAATATATTTTTTCATTTGAGTTATTTTTTTATTTTTAAAAAATTTTATTTTTAAAAAATAATTTAGTTAGTTTTTTAATATTAATAAATTTTAGATTTTTTTATTAATTTTTTTTTAATTTTAATAAAAATTTTTTTATCCACTGTATTTTATTTTTATTTTTTGAAAAAGATTTTTTAAAAATTAATGTATTTTTATCTTTTATTCTCCATGTTTTATATTTTTTTTTCAATAATTTTGTTAACCATATAATATTTATATTATTTGGATAAAAAAATTTTATCATTCCACCTGGTTTATTAAATTCTATTTTTTTTATTTTTATTTGTTTAGCTAATATTTTTATTTCAGTAATAAAAATTAAATTTTTTGCTAATTTTGGAAGTTTTCCATATAAAGTTTCAATTTTTTTTTTAATTTGTTTCAATTCAAAAATACTATTTAAAGAAGAAATTTTTATATATAAAGATAATCGAGATTTTATATTAGATATATAATTTTCTGGAAATAAATGAGGTATATTTAATTCAATTTTTATATTTTTATTTAATAAATCTTTTATTGATATTTTTTTAGAATTTTTAATATTTTTAATAGCATTATTTAATAGTTTAACATATAATTGTAAACCTATGTTTTTTATATGACCACTTTGTTTTGTTCCTAAAATTTCTCCTACACCTCTAATTTTTAAATCATTTGTAGCTAAAGAAAATCCTGCTTTAAAATCTTGAATAGAAGATATAGATTTTAATCTTTTTTTAGAATTTTTTGTAATTTTTTTTATATTTGAAACTAATAACCAAGCATATGCTTGATAATGAGATCTTCCAACTCTTCCTCTTAATTGATGTAACTGGGATAAACCAAAATGATCTGCATGTTCAACAATAATTGTATTTGCTAAAGGAATATCTAATCCTGTTTCTATAATAGTTGTACATAATAATATATTAAATTTATTATAATAAAAATTATTTATTACTTTTTTCAGTTTATTTTTGTTCATTTGTCCATGTCCAATTTTAAATTTTCCTTCTGGAACTAATTTAGTTAAATATTTTAATTTATTTTTAATTTTTTGGACTTTATTGTAAATGTAATAAACTTGTCCGCCTCTTTTTATTTCTTTCAAAATTGCTTTTCTAATAATTTTATTTTCTTTATTTCGAACGAAAGTTTTTACTAATAATCTTCTATCAGGAGGAGTATTTATCATTGATAAATCTCTTATTCCTAACATTGACATATTTAGTGTTCGTGGAATTGGAGTAGCTGTTAATGTTAATATGTCAATATTATAAAATGTTTTTTTAATAGATTCTTTATGATGAACTCCAAATCTATGTTCTTCGTCTATAATTAATAAACCTAAATTGTTCCATTTTAAATTTTTTAACAATATTTTATGTGTACCTATAATAATATTTAAATTTCCATTTTTTATTTTTTTTAAAATTTTTTTTTGTTCGGTTAGTGTATTAAATCTAGATAACATATTTATTGAAACAGAATATTTAGAAAATCTTTGAGTAAAATTGTTATAATGTTGTTGTGCTAATAATGTAGTTGGCACTAAAATAGCTACTTGTTTTTTATTACAACTAGCTATAAAAGCAGCTCGCATAGCTACTTCTGTTTTTCCAAAACCTACATCTCCACATACTAAACGATCCATTGGTTTTGAAGAAAACATATCATTTAAAACAGAATTTATTACTTTAGATTGATCTGGTGTAGTTTTAAAAGGAAAATTTTTACAAAATTTTAAATATTTTTTTGGAAATTTTTTAAATGCAAATCCTTTTTTAGAAATACGATTTGAATATATTTTTAATAATGTTTTTGCCGTATCAAATATTTTTTTTGAAAGATTTTTAATTTCTTTTTTCCAATTTTTATTACCTAATTTATTTAAACGAATATTTGTATTTTTTATTTTATTGTATTTACTTATTAAATTTAATGAAGATATTGGAACATATAATTTATCATTATCTGCATATAAAATTATTAAGTATTCACATTTTATTCCTTCTGTTTCTATTGTAATTAATCCTTTATATATACCTATTCCATATTGAATATGAATTACATATTGATTAATATTGATATGAAGTAAATCTTCATTAAATAATTTTATATGAGTTTTTTTCATAAAATTGAGAACAAATAAAAGTTAAACTGAATTTATCTATTTTTTTTTTAAAAAAAAATATTTATACAAGAATTATTGATCATAATATATAAAAAATTTTTTATTAAATATATATTTTAAAAAAATTTAAAATATAAATACTTATTTGATTTATAAATATTTTGATAGTTAATTAAAATTTTAATATTTTTATATATATATAAAATTTATGTTAAAATTAATTTATAAAAAATATATTATAATATAATTTTTTAAAAAAAAAATTTATTTTTTTTAATTGAATTTAAAAAATTTATTTTATTTTAAAATAAAATTTTTTAAATTTACTATTTTTAAGAATCTAATCTTTTATTATTATTGTGAGAAAAAATATGACTATTAAAGTAGGAATTAATGGTTTTGGAAGAATTGGAAGAATGGTTTTTAGACTTGCTCAATCTAGAAAAAACATTGAGATAGTAGCAATAAATGATTTACTGAGTTCAGATTATATAGCATATATGTTAAAATATGATTCCACTCATGGAAATTTTAAAAAAAATATAAAATTTGGAAAAAATTTTATACAAATTAAAGATCAGATTATTAATATTACTTCTGAAAGAAATCTAGAAAATTTAAAATGGAAAAAATTTTCTGTTGATGTAGTAATTGAATCTACTGGACTTTTTTTAACAAAAGAAACAACTATGAAACATATTTCAGCTGGTGCAAAAAAAGTAGTTATTACAGGTCCTTCAAGAGATAACATTCCAATGTTTGTAAAAGGTGTTAATTTTTGTTCTTATAAGGGAGAAAAAATAGTTTCAAATGCTTCATGTACAACAAATTGTTTAGCTCCCCTTGCAAAAATCATAAATACTGAATTTACTATTATAGAAGGATTAATGACTACAGTTCATGCTACTACATCTACTCAAAAAACTGTTGATGGAGTATCTTTAAAAGATTGGAGAGGAGGAAGAGGTGCTTTACAAAATATTATACCTTCTTCTACAGGTGCCGCGTCTGCTGTTTGTCAAGTATTACCTGAATTAAAGAATAAATTGACAGGCATAGCATTTAGAGTTCCTACGCCAAATGTTTCTGTTGTTGATTTAACATGTAGATATAAAAAATCTTCAAATTATGAAAATATTTGTTCAGTAATAAAAAATTATTCAAGAAATTCAATGAAGGGAGTATTAGGATATACTGAAGATGATGTTGTTTCTACTGATTTTAATGGTTCTGAATTAACTTCTATTTTTGATTCTAAAGCTGGGTTGTCTTTAAATAAAAATTTTGTAAAATTAATATCTTGGTATGATAACGAAACAGGATATTCTAGTAAAGTATTAGATTTAGTTGAATTAGTTTCTTCACATGATTAATTTTTTTAAAATATTTTAATTTATGTTAAATCTAGGTATATAGTATTTTCTATATATACCTAATTTAATTTTTTTATGTTAATTTCATTTTTTAATTTTTTTTAAAATAATTTCTATCCATTTTTTTACTCTTTTTTTTGTTAGTTCTGGTTGTCTATCTTCATCAATAACCAATCCTAAAAAATTATTTTTATTTAATAATGCTTTTGATGAATCGAAAACATAGTTTTTAGATGGCCATTTTCCTATTATTTTTGCACCTTTAGATATGACAATTTCATATATAATTCTCATTGCATCACAAAAATATTCTCCATAATCTTCTTGATCTCCACATCCAAATATTGCTATTTTTTTATTTCTAAAATTTATTTTTTTAAAAATTGGAAGAAAATCATCCCAATCTGCTTGAATTTCTCCGTAATACCATGTTGGTACTCCTAAAATTAAAATATTATATTTTAAAAAATCTTTTTCAGAAGTAGAAGATATATCGTATATAACAGACTTTATTCCTATTTTTTTTTTTATCATTTTAGATATTTTTTCTGTATTTCCTGTATCAGTTCCAAAAAAAATTCCTATTTTATTCATTTTTTTACAGTCCTCATTTAAAAATTTGAAAGTTTAATATTAAATTACTAAAAAAATTTTTTATACATTATTAACTTAAAAACTTAAAAAACTTTATTTTATAAAATTTGTTTAAAATTAAAGATAAAATTTTTTTTAAATATATTTAAATAAGGTTAATTTGATATATGACTTCTATAGTTTGGCTTAGAAATGATTTACGAATTGATGATAATAAAGCTCTTTATTATGCTTGTAAACATAAAAAAAGTAATATTATTGTATTATTTATTGAGATATATAAAAATAAAAAATATTTTTCTATTTCTTATTATCAAAAAATTTTTATTTATAAAAGATTATTATATTTAAAAAAAAAGTTTTGTACTTTAAATATAAAATTTTTATATAAAAAATTAAAAAGTTTTAATGAATCTATAAAATATATTTTATCAATTTGCAAAAAATATAGTATCAAATCTTTTTTTTATAATATTCAATATGAATTAAATCAATTTAATAGAGATTTAATTTTAAGTAAAAAATTAATAAAAAATAAAATTAAAGTTTTAAATTTTCATGATAATTGTTTAATTTCTCCAAATATTATTAAAAATAATTCTGGTAATACATATAAAATCTTTTATTTTTTTAAAAAAAAATCATTAAAATATTTAAAAAAAAAAAAAATTATTTGTTTATCAAAACCAAAAAAAAGAATTAAAAATAACATTGTATTTAAAAATAAAGAAATAAAATTTAATTATAAAAATAAATTATTTAATGAAAAAAAATTTCCATTTAAAGATAAATTAATTAAAAAAAAAATATTTTTTTTTTTTAAAAAAAAAATTTTTTTATATTTTAAAAATAAAGATTTCTTATATTTAAATAGTACTAGTGAATGTTCATTATATTTAAATTTAGGAGTAATATCAATTAGAAGATTTTTTTATTATATTTTGAAATATAACAAAAATAATTATAAAAGTTCATTTATTTTATTAGAAAAATTATTATGGAGAGATTTTTTTAAAAATTTAATTTTTTCATATCAAAATTTATCAGGAAATTTTTCTTTTAAATTATGTAAAAAAAAAATAAAATGTAAAAAAAATATATTTTATTTTAAATCTTGGAAACAAGGTTTAACAGGATTTCCTATTATAGATGCTGGAATGAGACAATTAAAAAAAACTGGGTGGATGAATAATAGATTACGTATGATAACTTCTAGTTTTTTAGTGAAAAATTTATTGATTGATTGGAGAATTGGAGCACAACATTTTATGTTATATTTAATTGATTCTGATATTTCTATAAATAATGGAAATTGGAAATGGATTTCATCTATTGGAACAGATTCAGTTTCTTATGTACGTATGTTTAATCCATATATACAATCAAAAAAATTTGATTGTAATGGAATTTTTATAAAAAAATATGTTAAAGAATTAAAAAATGTTCCAATAAAAAATATACATAAACCATATTTATGGTTAAAAAAAAATGAACCTAATACAAAATATCCTAAACCTATTATTGATTATTTCAAAACAAAAATAAAATTTATTGCAAAAATAAAAAAAAATGAATAAAAAAAAATATGAAAAATAAATTTTTAGAAAAAATAATAAATAAAAAATTAAATTCATCAAAATTTTTAGATTCTACGTATAATGGACTTCAAATAGAAGGATGTTCTGAAGTTCGTAAAATAGCTATTGGAGTTACAGCTTGTCAATCTTTGTTAGATCAGGCTATAAAAAATAATTTTGATTCTATTATTGTTCATCATGGATATTTTTGGGATAATGATTCAAAAAATATTTATGGATTTTATAGAAAACGTTTAAAAAAAATTTTGTTGAATAATATTAATCTTTATAGTTGGCATTTACCTTTAGATGCTCATAACAAATTAAGTAACAATTTTTATATAAAAAAAGTTTTAAATATAAAAAAAGAAGGAATATTAAATCCTTATTTATGGAGAGGTCATTTTAAAATTTTAACAAACGGAATAGAATTATATCAAAAAATATATTCTATTTTTAAAAGAAAACCAATTTATATTACAAATAATAAAAATAAAAAAATATTTAGTGTTGCTTGGTGTAGTGGAAAAGGTCAAAAATTTATTCATCAAGTAATAAAAAATAATATTGATTGTTTTATTACGGGAGAAGTTTCTGAAGAAACTACTCATTATGCTCGTGAATCAGGTATACATTTTTTTTCTGCTGGTCATCATGCTACAGAAATTGGAGGTGTAAAATTATTAGGAAAATGGTTAAGTTCTAAATATAAAGATTTAGAAATTAAGTTTTTTAACATACATAATCCTATTTAAAAATTTATTTATTTTTTATTTTTTTTTTAAAAAAATAAATAAAAAAAAATTACACATTAAATTATATAATTTTAAAAATAAAAAAATTTAAAGAGTAAAAAATGAAATTTAAAGATTTTAATAAGATTTTATATGACTCTTGGATAAATCCAATCAATCAAAAATATATTGAAAATATATATTTAAAATATTTAAATAATAAAAAATCTGTAAGTGAATTTTGGATAGAAAAATTTGAAAATATGGATAAAATTTTTTGTTATAAAAATACAAATAATTCTAAAAAAAAATTAAATTTTATAAAAAATAAAAATATCATTTATGATCAATCAAATTTTAAAAAAAAAAATTTGAATTTAAAAAAAGAAAAAATCTTAAAAGTATTGAATTTTTTTCGAAATACTGGACATAAATATTCTAACTTAAATCCTTTATATAAAAAAAATATTAAATATGATATTAATGTATTAAACTATAAATTTTTTAAATTTTTAGGTAAAGATTTATATAAAAAAATTATTCTAAAAACAAAAAAATCTTATAAAAAATTTTTAAATATAAATTTTTTTATTCAATGGTTAAAAAAAAAATATTGTTCTACAATTGGTTTTGAATATAATCATATAAGTTCTAAAAAAGAAAAAAAATGGATAACAAATTATATTGAAAATAAATGGAATAAAAAAAAAATAAATTTAAAAAAAAAAATAGATATTTTAAGGGCACTTATTTATTCTGAAACATTTGAAAAATATATTAATTCCAAATATCCAGGTTATAAAAGATTTTCTTTAGAAGGAAATGATTCTTTAATTCCTATGTTATATGAAATTCTTTCTTTTTCAATTAAAAAAAATGTTTCATATTTTTATATCGGAATGGCTCATCGAGGTAGATTAAATGTATTAATAAACGTGTTAGGAAAATCTTCAAAAAAATTATTTGAAGAATTTGATGGAAAAAACATAAAATCTATTCATACTGGAGATGTGAAATATCATCTTGGATTTAATACACAAATCAAAACAAAATATGGAGAAGGAAATTTAAATTTAGCGTATAATCCCTCTCATCTTGAAATTATCAATCCAGTTATTATGGGAATTTCAAGAGCTCGCATTGATTCTTTAAAAAATTTTGATAGTAATAAAGTTCTTCCTATTATGATACATGGAGATGCTTCTTTTATTTCTCAAGGAGTAATTCAAGAAACTTTAAATTTATCTCAAACGCCTGGATATAATGTAGGAGGATCTTTACATATAGTAATTAATAATCAAATAGGATTTACTACTTCAGAAATAAATGATATGAGATCAAGTTATTATTCTACTGATATTGCTAAAATACTTGAATCACCGATTTTTCATGTAAATTCAGATGATCCAGAAGCATGTATTTTTTCTGTTCAAATGGCTGTTGATTATCGAAAAAAATTTAAAAAAGATGTATTTATTGATTTAATAGGATATAGACGTAATGGACATAATGAATCAGATGATCCAACTGTAACTCAACCATTAATGTATAAAATTATAAAAAAACATCCTACTGT
The DNA here is from genome assembly GCA_011754245.1 of Buchnera aphidicola (Periphyllus aceris). Classification (GTDB taxonomy): domain Bacteria; phylum Pseudomonadota; class Gammaproteobacteria; order Enterobacterales; family Enterobacteriaceae; genus Buchnera_J; species Buchnera_J aphidicola_BF. Next base: position 15,382 of record JAAMXG010000006.1, on the reverse strand, counting down.
AAAAGAAATTTATTCAAATAAATTAATAAAAAAAAAAATAATTACATTAGATATTTTACATACAATAACGTTAAGTTATAAAAAAATGTTAGATTCAGAAAGTATAATATTTTTAAAATATGATACTTTAAAATTTGAATCTAAAAAAAATAAAAATTTTATGCGTTTAAATAAACATAAAAAGGTTTATTTAAAAAAATATTCAAAAAAAAAATTTCAAAAATTAGGGAAATTTATAAATAAATTACCTAAAAATTTTAATATTCATCCATTAGTAAAAAAAATTTATTTAGATAGACAAGATATGATTTTTTCAAAAAAAAAATTAGATTGGGGAGCTGCTGAAAATTTAGCTTATGCGTATTTATTAAAAAATGGAATATCTTGTAGAATTTCAGGAGAAGATGTTATACGAGGAACATTTTTTCATCGTCATGCTGTTATTTATGATCAAGTCAATGAAAAAATTTATTCTCCTTTGAAAAAAATTAAAAATGGAAATTTTTATATATGGAATTCTTCTTTATCAGAAGAAGCTGTCTTAGCTTTTGAATATGGATATAGTTTAAAAAATAAAAATACATTAATTATTTGGGAAGCACAATTTGGAGATTTTTCAAATGTTGCTCAAGTGGTAATAGATCAATTTATTAGTTCTGGAAAAGAAAAATGGAATCAAAATTCTGGAATAATAATGTTTTTACCACATGGTCATGAAGGTCAAGGTCCTGAGCATTCTTCTGCAAGGATAGAAAGATATTTGCAGTTATGTTCTAAAGAAAATATACGTTTATGTGTTCCAACTACTTCGTCTCAAATTTTTCATTTATTATGTCAGCATATATTAAAAAAAATGAAATGCCCATTAATTATTTTTTCTCCTAAATCACTTTTAAGAAATCCAATGTCAGGTTCTTCTTTTAATGAAATTTATAAAGGAAAATTTAAAAAAGTTCTTTATAAACGTAATTTATTAAAAAAAAAAATAATTAAAAAAATTATTTTTTGTTTAGGAAAGATATATTATGAACTTTTAGAACAAAAAAAAAATAAACAAATTAAAGATGTATTATTAATTAGAATTGAACAATTATATCCTTTTCCAAGTACTAAAATATTAAATATTTTATCTAAATATTTAAAAGTAAAAAAAATATATTGGTGTCAAGAAGAACCGTCGAATCAAGGTGCATGGATTTATATAAAAAATTATTTTAAAAAAATTTTAAAAAATAAAATATCAATAAAATATATTGGAAGAAAAGAATCTTCTTCTTCTGCTACTGGAAGTATTTATATTCATAGACATGATCAGTTAAAGATTATTAAAAAAGCATTTAAAATATAGATACGATTAGGAGAGAATTATAAAATGAGCGAAAAAACACAAATTTTAGTACCTGAACTTCCTGAATCTGTTCATCATGCAAAAATTGTTAAATGGCATAAAAAAATTGGAGATTACATTCTCAGAGATGATTTATTAGTAGATTTAGAAACTGATAAAATAATTATAGAAGTCCCTTCATCTACTTCAGGTCAATTAATTTTTATTAATAAAGATGTTGGACAATTAGTAAAAAATAAAGATTTATTATGTTATATAAAAAAAAAAAATGATTCCCAAAAAATTTCTGTAAAAAAAGAAACTTTATCTCCGTCTCTTCGAAGAAAAATCAAATTATCTCAAAAAAAAAGTGAAAAATTTATAAAAAAAACGCCATTAAAAGAAAAAATAATAGAAAAAAAATTAGAAAAACATGATATTAATTTCAGTAAAAATTTTTTAGTAAATAAAAAATTAAAAATAAAAAAAATTATAGAAATGTCATCTTTTCGTCAAAGTATTTCTAAAAAACTTGTAAAATCTAAAAATAAAACAGCAATGTTAACAACTTTTAATGAAGTAAACATGAGTTCTATAATAAAAATAAGAAAAAATTTTGGAGAAGAATTTAGAAAAAAACATAGTATAAAACTTGGATTAATGTCATTTTTTGTAAAATCTGTTATTTCTGCATTACAAAATTTTCCTCAAATTAATGCTTCTATTTATAAAAATAAGATAATTTTTTATGATAGTTTAAATATTAATATTGCAATTTCTACTGATAGAGGTTTAGTTGCACCAGTTTTATTTAGCGCTGATAAAATGAGCATGTCAGATATTGAAAAAAAAATAAATTTTTATTCTATACAAGGTAAAAATGGAAAACTTACATTAGATGATTTGAATGGTGGTACTTTCACAATTACTAATGGAGGAGTTTTTGGATCTTTATTATCTACTCCAATTATAAATTCTCCTCAAACAGCAATATTAGGAATACATACAATTAAAAAACGACCTATAGTACATAAAAATAAAGATATTATAATTGCTCCTATGATGTATCTTGCTTTATCTTATGATCATAGATTAATTGATGGAAAAGATTCAGTAGGATTTTTAATGAAAATTAAAAATACACTTGAAAATTTTATAAATATATCTTTAGATATTTAATTTTTTTTAGAAATTTTTTCAAAAATATATATATATATTTTTTTTTTTTTTTTTTTTTTTTTTTTTTTTTTTTTTTTTTTTTTTTTTTTTGATTATATAAATTTAAAATAAATATAATTTTTGCAATAGAATTTAAAAAGAATTATATTAGTATTCGTAAAAATAAACAGTAATTATTAAACAAAAGAGGATTTAAAAATATGACTTTTAAAGTAGTTTTTTTAAGACATGGAGAAAGTGAATGGAATAAATTAAATAATTTTACAGGATGGAATGATGTTAATTTAACTAAAAATGGAATAAAGGAAGCTCGAGAAGCTGGTGAAGTTTTAAAAAAATATAATATAAATTTTGATATAGCTTATACTTCTGTTTTAAAAAGAGCAATTTTTACTCTTTGGAAAATATTAAAAAAAATTAATCAATCATGGATACCAGTATATAAAACATGGAGATTAAACGAAAGACATTATGGAGCATTACAAGGTTTAAATAAAGATGAAGTTATTCCGTTTTATGGAAAAAAAAATGTAATTGATTGGAGAAGAAGTTTTAGTGTCATTCCGCCTAAAATGAAATCATTAAATGATAAATTTTCAGGATATGATAATAGATATTTTGACATGAAAAAAAAAGATGTTCCATTAAGTGAAAGTTTAGATTTAACATTAAAAAGAGTACTTCCGTATTGGAAGGATATTATTGTTCCTCAAATTAAAAAAAATAAAAAAATAATTATTGTAGCTCATGGTAATTCTTTAAGAGCATTAATAAAATATTTAGATAAAATAGATGAAAAAGACGTTCCAGATTTAAATATACCAACTGGCAAACCAATAATATATAAATTTGATAAATATTGTAATCCAATAAAATATTATTTTATATAATTTTTAATAATAAGATTTTTTTTTAAATTAATTTTAATAATATGAAAAAAAATTAATAACAGTTTTTTTATAAATAAATTACAGTAAAGGAATAAGATATGATTAAGAAAATAGCAGTTCTAACTAGTGGAGGAGATTCTCCAGGAATGAATGCTGCTATTCGAAGCATAGTTCAAACATCTTGTAACAAAAAAATAAAAATATTAGGTGTATTAGATGGTTATTTAGGATTATGCAAAAATAAAATGATTAAATTAAATAAAGATATAGTTTCTAATATTATAAATAAAGGAGGAACTTTTTTAGGTACTGCGCGTTATTTAAAATTTTTAAAAAAAAATGAAAGAAAAATAGCAATTCAAAATATGAAAAATAGAAAAATAGATGCATTAATAGTAATTGGTGGTAATGGAACATATGCAGGAGCAAATAAATTAAATAAAATGAATTTTCCTTGTATTGGAATTCCTGGAACAATTGATAATGATGTTTCTGGTACAGATTTTACTATTGGTTATCATACTGCTTTAGAAACTGTTGTTCAAGCAATTGATCGATTAAGAGATACTTCTTGTTCTCATAAAAGAATATCTATTGTTGAAATTATGGGAAGATATTGTGGAGATTTAACTATTTTTTCAGCTATTGCAAGTGGTTGTGAATATGTAATTACTCCAGAAATAAAATATGATAAAAATAAATTAATAAAAAAAATTAAAAAAGATATTAAAATAGGAAAAAAAAATGCTGTAATTGCTATTACAGAGAAAATATGTGATGTGAAAAAATTAGCAAAAAGTATTGAATTTCATACAAAAAAAGAAACTAGAGCTACAATTCTTGGACATATCCAAAGAGGTGGAGCTCCAGTTGCTTTTGATAGAATTCTTGCGTCTAGAATGGGATTTTATTCCATTGAACTTTTATTACAAGAAAAATTTGGAACATGTATTGGTATTCAAGATAATAAAATTATTCATCATAATATAAGTTATGCTATAAAATTTATGAAAAAAAAATTTCAAAAAAAATTGATTGAAATAGTTAATAATTTAAATTAATTTTTTTTAAAAAAAATGAAAAATAATTTAATATATTATTTATTTATACAATCTGAAATATTTATTATTTTACAAAAATTTTTAAAATTTAAAGAATCTGATCCAATTAATACTCCATCAACGTATTTTAAACGAATAATTTCTTTAATATTTTTAGAAGAAACTGAACCTCCATATTGCATATATACTTTAATATTGTTTGAACTATTTTTTATGATATATTTTTTTATCATTTTAAGAATTTTATTAATTAAATATGGAGAAGCGCTTTTTCCACTCCCAATTGCCCAGATTGGTTCATATGCAACAATAGTTTTATGAAAAGCTAATTTTCCACATTTGAAAAATATTGAATCAACTTGTTTTTTTAAAATTTTTTCTGTTAAATTTAATTTTTTTTCTTTTTTTGTTTCTCCAATACAAAGTATTGGAATCAAATTATTTTTTTTTAAAGAATAAAATTTTTTGGCTATTATTTTATTATTTTCAAAATGATTTTTTCTTCTTTCAGAATGACCTAATATTGAATATTTAACTCCAATTTCAGATAACATATTTGCAGAAATTTCTCCAGTAAAAGCTCCTTGCTCGTGATAATCGACGTTTTGCGAAGAAAAATATATTTTTTTATTTTCAAGAAATTTCTTCATATATTTAATATATATTATTGGAGGAGAAATTATAATTGTACTTTTTTTAAAATTTTTATTTAAATTTAAATTAAAATATTTTATGCATTCTTTTACAAAATTTTTATTTCCATTTAATTTCCAGTTTGCAACAATGATAGGTTTTTTCATTTATTTCTCTTCATATTAAATTTTATTAAAAATATTTTTTTTATTATTTATAATATATTTATAGTATTTAAAAGTATTATATTAGTACTTTTAGTACTATAATTATAGTTTTTATAAAAAAATTTATTTTTGAAAATAAAAATGTATTTATTCTATATTTTTCGCATCGATAAAAGCATTACTCATTGTACTAGAAAAATTTTCTTTATTTTTTTTCTTTTCTTTATTGTTTTTCTCATCCGAAAAATTAGAATTTTTTTCTTTTTTTTCTTTGTTTTTTTTTATAAGAGATAGATATATAATTCTTTTTTTTCGATCAATACTTTGAATAATAAACTCAAACATTTTTTTCTTTTTTAATTTATTAAGTTTTTTATCTACATCTTTTTTTTTAAGATTTTGAAAATTTATTATTCCTATAACATTTTTTTTAAGAGAAACAAGTATTTTATCTTTTGATGTCACATTTTTAATAGTTCCAGATATAATAGATCCTTTTTTATTTTTTTTAATATATTTCTGAAACGGATCTTTTTTAATATGTTTAATTCCTAAAGATATTCTTTCTCTATCTGAATCTACTTGTAAAACTATAGCAGAAATTTTATCTCCTTTTTTATAATTTTTTACTGCTTGTTCTCCAGGAATTTTCCAATCTATATCAGATAAATGAACTAATCCATCAATTCCTCCTTCTAATCCTATAAAAATTCCAAAATCAGTAATAGATTTAATAATTCCATTTACTTTCATTCCTTTTGTATTAATTTTAGAAAATTCTTTCCATGGATTTTTAGTACATTGTTTTAATCCTAATGAAATTCTTCGTCTTTCTTCATCAATATCTAAAACCATTACTTCTATAACTTTATTTAATTTAACTACTTTAGAAGGATGAATGTTTTTGTTAGTCCAATTCATTTCTGAAATATGTACTAAACCTTCTATTCCTTCTTCAATTTCTACAAAACATCCATAATCTGTTAAATTAGTAATTTTTCCAGTTATTTTTGATTTTTCTGGATATCGAATAGAAATATTATTCCAAGGATCTTCTCCTAATTGTTTTAAACCTAATGAGACTCTAGTTTTTTCTTGATCAAATTTTAGTATTTTAACTAAAACTTCTTCTCCTATACTTACTATTTCACTAGGATGTTTTACTCTTTTCCATGCCATATCTGTAATATGTAATAAACCATCTACACCGCCTAAGTCAATAAATGCTCCATAATCTGTTAAATTTTTAACTATTCCTTTAATTTCTAATCCTTCTTTCATATTTTTTAATAATTGGTCACGTTCAGCGCTATTTTCAGATTCAATGACAGCTCTTCTTGAAACTACAACATTATTTCTTTTTTGATCAAGCTTTATTACTTTAAAGATTAATTTTTTTCCTTCTAAATGTGATGTTTCTCTAATTGGTCTTATATCAACTAATGAACCTGGTAAAAAAGCACGAATATCTTTCAATTCTACTGTAAATCCTCCTTTAACTTTTCCATTTATAATTCCTTCAATATTAGTAGAATTTTCATAAGTTTTTTCAAGAATCAACCAAGATTGATGACGTTTAGCTTTTTCACGTGATAATAAAGTTTCTCCAAATCCATTTTCTACAGAATCAAGAGCTAGTTTTACTTTATCTCCAACTTTAATTTCTATTTCTCCATTAGAATTTTTAAATTGTTCAATTGGTATCACTGATTCTGATTTTAATCCAGAATCTACTAATACTATATCTTTTTCTATTGCAAGAACAGTTCCTTTAATAATTGATCCTGATTTTGTTTGAGTAAATTTTAATGATTCTTGAAATAATTGAGAAAATGATTCTTTCATATTAATTTTTATCTTTTTTAATAAAAAATTTTAAAATTTTTTAACATCAATGTTAAAAAATTTTTTTAATTGTCCTGAAAACTATTCCTTGTTTAGGTGTTTTTTAAATATTTTGTATTTTTTTTTTTATATTTTTTAAAATATATTGTAAAGTTTGAGTAAAACTCATGTTTGTTGAATCAATAATTATAGCATTTTTATCAGGTTTTAAAGGACAAATTATTCTATTTTTATCTCTTTTATCTCTTTTTTTAATTTTTTTGATTAAAGTATTAAAATTTATTTTAAATCCTTTAGATTTTAATTCTAAATATCTTCTTTTAGATCTTTCGTATATTGAAGTAGTTAAAAATATTTTTAATATAGCATCGGAAAAAACTATAGTTCCCATATCTCTTCCATTAGCAATTAATCCTGGAAATTTTCTAAATTCTTTTTGTTTAGATAATAACCAATAACGTATATAAGGAAAAATTGAAATTTTTGAAGAAAGCATAGAAATTTCTTCTGAACAAACTTCTTGTGAAATGTCTTTTTCTTTATAATATACTTTAATTATTTTATCACTATATTCAAAATTAAATTTTATATTTTTTAAAATTGGAACAATATTTTTTTCATATATTGGTATTTTATTTTTTAAAATGTAATGTGCAATAATTCTATATAGATATCCTGATTCGAGAATATTCCAATTTAATTTTTTAGAAATAGCATAAGAAATTGTACTTTTTCCAACTCCACTAGGACCATCAATTGTTATAACTGGAGGTTTTTTTTTCATATTTATTTTTTGAAATTACTTTTAAGATAAATTTTTTATTATTTTTTTTTTATTTTTCTTTTTTTTTTATTTTTCTAAGTATATTTACATATAGATAAAAAATCTTTAAAATAATTTGGAAAAGTTTTATTTGTACAACTAGGATTTAAGATAGTTACAGAAGTTCCAGATAAAGAAATTAGTGAAAAACACATTGCAATTCTATGATCATTATAAGTTTCAATTTCTACTTTTTTAAATTTTTTTGGAGGAGTAATAGTTAAATAATCTTTTCCTTCTTCTATTTTTGCTCCAATTTTTTTTAATTCAGTAGCCATAGCATATAAACGATCTGTTTCTTTTACTCTCCAATTATATATATTTCTAATATTTGTTGTTCCATTTGAAAAAAGAGCAGTAATAGCAATTGTCATTGCTGCATCTGGTATATCATTCATATCCATATCAATACTTTTTAATTTATTTTTAGTACATTGAATAAAATTTTTTCCTAAATAAATTTTTGCTCCCATTTTTTTTAAAATAGAACAAAATTTGATATCACCTTGTATACTTTTTTTTCCAACACCTTTAATTTTTACTGTACCTCCTTTTATAGCAGCTGCAGATAAAAAATATGATGCAGAAGATGCATCTCCTTCTACAAAATATTTTTTTGGAGAAACATATTTTTGATTACCATTAATTAAAAAAAATTTATAATTAAAGTTTTTTATGATAACTCCAAAAGATTTCATCATTTTTATAGTTATATCTATATATGGTTTTGAAACTAACTTACCTTTAATTAATATTTTAGTTTTTTTTAAAGATAGTGGAGCTGCGATTAGTAAAGCTGTTAAAAATTGACTTGAAATACTTCCATTTAATGTAATTTTTCCTCCTTTAAATTGTCCATTTATTTTAATTGGAAGAAAATTTTTTTTTTCAATATATGAAAGTTTAGCTTCTCCTTGAATTAAAGAATTAACTAAATGTTTAATTGGTCTATTTTTCATTCTTTCATCACCAGTAATAATAATATTACTATTTTTAATTGACAATACTGATAAAAGAAATCGCACAGCTGTTCCTGCATTTCCTAAAAATAAAGTAATATTTTTTATCATAGGAAATTTTTTTCCAGCACCATATATTTTGCATGTTTTTTTATCATTTGATAACTTAAATTTTATTCCTAATAATTTTAAAGCATTAAGCATATATTTAACATCATCACTATATAAAATATTTTTTAAATATGTTTTTCCTGATGAAAGAGCAGAAAATAATAATGCTCGATTAGTTATACTTTTTGATCCTGGAAGAATTATTTCTCCATTAATTTTTAAAGGTGAATTAATAACTATTTTTTTTTTCATAATAATCCATATTTTTTATTTTATCGTTTTTTTTTAAAACAAATGAAATATTACTCATATTTATATTTTTTTTCAAAATATGACATGAATTTAACAAGTAATTTTATTCCTTCTATTGGCATAGAATTATATATAGATGCTCTAATTCCTCCTGCTACTTTATGATTTTTAAGAGAATATAAATTATTCAAAAGTGATTCTTTTAAAAAAAGATTATTTAATTTTTCATTTTTTAATTTAAAAACAACATTCATAATAGATCTATTTTCTTTTTTTATATTATTGATATAAAAATTACTACTATCTATTTTTTTATATAATAAATTAGATTTTTTTATATTTATTTTTTCTATTTTTTTTAATCCTCCTTTTTTTTTTAACCAAAGAAATACTAAATTTGATAAATACCAAGAAAAATTAGTTGGAGTATTAAAAATTGAATTATACTCCAACATAGTTTTATAATTTAATATAGATGGTACATTTTGTTTAGATTTTTTTATTAATTCTTTTTTTATTATAATTATAGTAATACCAGAAGTTCCTAAATTTTTTTGAGCACTAGCATAAATTAAAGAATATTTATTAACATCAATTGGTCGAGAAAGTAAAGTAGAAGAAAAATCTCCAATTATATATTTATTTTTAAACATTGGTTCCTCATGAATAGATATTCCTTCAATTGTTTCATTTGGACAATAATGTATATATTTTGATTTATTATTTATTTTCCATTTTTTCATAGGAATAATATATTTTTTTTTATTATGTAATGAAATGGTATTAATGATATTTGTGCAACAATATTTTTTTGCTTCTTCTTCTGCTTTTTTAGACCAATATCCACTATAAATATAATCCGCTTCATCATTTTTTTTTAATAAATTCAGTGGAACAGCAGCAAATTGACCTCTTGCGCCTCCATGACAAAATAATATTTTATAATTTTTTGGTACGTTTAATAAATTTCGTAAATTTTTTTTGGAGTTTTTAATAAGATTTAAAAATTCTTTACTACGATGACTAATTTCTAAAATTGACGCTCCTAAATTGTTCCAATTTTGAAACTCTTTTTTTGCTTGATTCATTACTTCTATAGGTAACATAGATGGACCAGAACTAAAATTATAAGTTTTATTCATATTTTCACCGTTTAAAATTATTATTTTTTTATAAATATAAAATTTTAATTCAAATTATTTCAAAATTTTTAATCCATTCATATATTTTTTTCTTAAAATTTTTGGTATTTCAATACTTCCGTCTTTTAATTGATAATTTTCTAATATAGCAGCTAAAGTTCTTCCAATAGCTAATCCTGATCCATTTAATGTATGTACATACAAATTTTTATTTTTTTTAATATCAAAATAACGAGCTTTTATTCGTCTGGCTTGAAAATCACTCATATTAGAACAAGAAGAAATTTCTTTGTAAGTATTTTGAGAAGGAAACCATACTTCTAAATCATATGTTTTTTTAGAAGAAAAATTAGTTTCTTTTGAACATAATAAAACTTTTCTATATGGTAATTTTAAAAGTTGTAAAATTTTTTCAGCATGAGATGTTATTTCTTCTAAAGCAGTAACAGAATTTTTTGGATGAGTAATTTGTACTAATTCAACTTTATCAAATTGATGTAATCGAATTAATCCTTGAAATTTTTTTCCATAAGACTTAGACTCAGAACGAAAACATGGAGTATTTGCTACAAACATATATGGTAAATCTGATTTTTTTAAAATAGTATTTTTAACTAAATTGGTTAAAGGAACTTCTGCTGTAGGAATCAAAAAATATTTTTTTTTTTTTTTATTTTTTTTAGAATGAATATAAAATAAATCAGATTTAAATTTAGGATATTGTCCTGTCCCATACATGCTGTTTTCATTTACTATATATGGTACATAAATTTCTTGATATTTATGAAAATTTATATGTAAATCTAACATAAATTGACTCAATATTCGATATAGTTTCGAAAGATTACCTTGCATTATAACAAAATTTGATCCAGTTATTTTAGTAGAAGCTTTCCAATTAAATCCGTTGATATTATTTCCTAAATCTACATGATTTTTTATTTTAAAATCCATTTTTTTAAATTTGCCATAGTGATATATAATTTTATTATCAAGAGAAGTTTCTCCAAAATGAACATCTTTAGATAAAATATTTGGAATCTTTACCATAAAACTATTTATTTTTTTTTTAATTTTTAAAAATTTTTTATTATATTTATTAATTTTTTTACTTATTTTATTATTTTTTTTTAAATATTTTTTTTTATTTTCTAAATTTTTTATATTTCCAATTTTTTTTGATATATTTTTTTGAATAGATCTTAAATTTTCTGTGATTATTTGTACTTTTTTTCTTTTTTTTTCAAGTTTATTAAATTTTTTAACATTTAATATGAAACCTTTTTTTAACAATTTTAAAGCAGTTTGATCTATTGATTTTCTTAAAATTTTTATATTAATCATTTTATTTTTACTCAATAATTATAAATTTTTTAAAAAATTTATTAATAAATTAAATTTTTTTTTAATAATTTTAAAAAAAATATTTAAATTATTTGAAAATTAAATAAAAAATATTTTATATATAAATTCATTTGAATTTATTATATTATAACTTAATTTAATAAATATCGAAATACATACAAAAAATAACGAATAAAAAAAATATGAACAAACAAAAAATAATAAAAAATAGAATTTTGATTCTTGGTTCAGGTCCAGCTGGGTATACTGCTGGAATATATTCTGCGAGAGCAAATTTAAAACCAATTATTATTTCTGGAAATTTACCTGGAGGTCAATTAATGAATACTAATATAATAGAAAATTGGCCTGGAGATTATAAAAAATTAAATGGAATAAATTTTATAAAAAGATTAAAAAAACATGCATTAAAATTTAATACAAAAATTATAGATGATCATATAATTTCAATTAATTTTCAATCTAAACCATTTCATTTAATAGGAGAAATCAACCAATATAAAACAGATGCAATTATTATTTCAACTGGATCAGTTCCAAAATATTTGGGAATAAAATCTGAAAGTTTATATTTAGGAAAAGGAGTTTCTACTTGTGCTATTTGTGATGGATATTTTTATAAAAATAAAATTGTATCAGTTGTTGGAGGAGGAAACACTGCGTTAGAAGAAACTTTATATTTATCAAATATTTCAAAAAAAGTACATTTAATACATAGAAGAAATTATTTTACTGCTGAAAAAATATTAATTAAAAAAATATTAAAAAAAATCAAGTTAAAAAAAATAATTTTTCATAATTCATATCAAGTTAAAAAAATATTTGGAAATACAAATAAAGTCAATGGAATAAGAATAGAATCTATTTTAAATAAAAATAAAAAAAATATTAGTATATCTGGAATATTTATCGCAATTGGTAATAATCCAAACACAAAAATATTTAAGAATAATATTAAAATGAAAAATGGATATATTCTTTTAAAAAATTCAAAAAAATATTTTTCACAAACAAGCATTCCTGGAGTTTTTGCAGCAGGAGATGTAATTTATAATTCTTATAAACAAGCTATTACTGCTTCTGCTGGAGGATGTATAGCTTCGTTAGATGCTGAAAAATATTTAGAATCTCAATAAATTTTTTAAATTTAAAAAAATATATATTTACTAGAATATATTAAAAAAATAATGTATTATTTAGATAAATAAAAAATATAAAAGAGAAATTATATGGTAAAAGCAGATAATATTGAAATGCAAGGAATAGTGATAGATACTTTACCAAATACAATGTTTCGAGTAAAATTAGAAAATAAACATATTATTATTGCTCATATTTCAGGAAAAATGAGAAAAAATTATATTAGAATATTAACAGGAGATAAAGTTACTGTTGAATTAACATCATATGATTTAACAAAAGGAAGAATTATATTTAGAAGTCGTTAGTTATTGGTTAATTTTATATAATACTTATATTAAATTCAATTTTTTATTCATTTCATAAAAAAAAACTTATTTATTCATTTTAAAATATTTTATATAAAAAAAATATAAATAATTTAAAACATTAAATATTTTTTTTTAAAAATCTATTAAATTAATTCATTAAAAAATTCTTGTTTTAGGATATATATGAGAACTGATTATTGTGGAAAAATTAATAAAAAACACATCTCTAAAATAGTAAGTATTTGCGGATGGGTTAATAAAAAAAGACATATTGGAAAAATAATTTTTTTAGATATAAGAGATCAAGAAGGAATTGTTCAAGTTGTATGTTTGTCTAAAAATAAAAATGTCTTTAAAACTGCTGAAAAATTAAAATTAGAGTTTTGTATTCAAATTTTTGGAACTGTTAAAGAAAGATTAGAAATTAATAAAAATTTAAAAATGTTTACTGGAGAAGTTGAAATAATTGCTTTTCAAATAAAAATTTTAAATGTTTCAAAAAAATTACCATTTGATGAAAGTAATTGTGAATCTAATAAAAATCTTTTAAAATTTCGTTATTTAAATATTAGAAAATCAAAAATTCTTAATAATCTTAAAACTAGACATTTAATTGTAAAATACATTATAAAATTTTTAAATTGTAATAATTTTTGGAATATAGAAACTCCTTTTTTAACTAGTTCAACTCCAGAAGGAGCGCGAGATTATTTAGTACCAAGTCGTATACATTCAGGAAAATTTTATGCATTACCTCAATCTCCTCAATTATTTAAACAATTATTAATGATGTCAGGAATTGATCGATACTATCAAATAGCAAAATGTTTTCGTGATGAAGATTTAAGATCAAATAGACAACCAGAATTTACTCAAATTGATATTGAAGTTTCTTTTATTAATGAATTAAAATTTTGTAAAATAATTGAAGAAATGATTAAATATTTGTGGTTAAAAATTAAACAAATTAAATTAAAAAAAATAAAAAAAATATCTTATTCTGAATCAATCAAAAGATTTGGAACAGATAAACCCGATTTACGAAATCCATTAGAATTAATTGATGTTTGTGATTATTTAAAAAATTTATCTTTTTTTAAAAATTTTAATTTTAAAAATGATAGAATTGTTACAATAAAAATTCCCAATGGAATGAGTTTATCTTCTAAAAAAATTAATTTATATAAAAAAAAAATAATTAAATATGATATTAAAACTTATGATTTCATAAAAATTAAAAATGAATTCGTTCAAAGAAAAAATTTTAAAAAAACTATTTTTTATAATTTTGATATTAATATTATAAAAAAAATTATTTTTAGAAATAAAATTCATAAAAATGATATTTTAATTTTTATTTATAGTGAAAAACAAAAAATTCATAAATGGTTTGAAAAAATAAGAGATATTATTGCTTTAGATTTAAAAATTATAAATAAATTAGATTGGTCCTTTACTTGGATTGTAGATTTTCCTATGTTTAAAAAAGATTCTAATAATAATTTTACTTCTATGCATCATCCATTTTGTGCACCAAAAAATAATAATATTTTAAATCTAATAAAAAATCCTGAATTATCTCTTTCCAAATCATATGATTTAATTATTAATGGTGAAGAAATTGGAGGAGGATCAGTTCGAATTAATACAAAAAAAATGCAAGAAACTGTTTTTAAAATTCTTGGATTAAATGAAAAAAATCAAACTCAACAGTTTAACTTTTTTTTAAACTCATTATGTTATGGCACACCTCCTCATGCTGGAATTGCTTTAGGATTAGACAGACTTACTATGATTTTAACAAATAGTTTAAATATTAGTGATGTAATTGCTTTTCCAAAAACTACTTCCGCAAGTTGTTTAATGACTGGATCTCCACATGAATTAAATAAAATTGATTTAAAAGATTTAGGAATAAGTATTGAAAAATTAAAAAAAAAAAAAAAAAAAAAAAAAAAAAAAATAATTTAAATAAAAAATAATTAATAATAAAAAAAAAATTTAAATTATTTGAAAATAAAATAAAAAATATTTTATATATAAATTCATTTGAATTTATTATATTATAACTTAATTTAATAAATATCGAAATACATACAAAAAATAACGAAAAAAAAAAATATGAACAAACAAAAAATAATAAAAAATAGAATTTTGATTCTTGGTTCAGGTCCAGC
>JAAMXG010000005.1 GCA_011754245.1 Buchnera aphidicola (Periphyllus aceris) | reverse complement strand
ATAATAAAAAGATTTCCAAATTTTTTTTTTTTTATTATTAATTTTTTAAAAAATTTTAAAAGAATTATATCATATTTGTATATTTTGCATTTTTATTTTTTTTTTTTTTTTTTTTTTTTTTTTTTTTTTTTTTTTTTTTTTTTTTTTTGATTTTTTTTTTTTTTTTTTTTTAAATACGTTTAATACATTCTAGTTCTTTTTAAATTTTCTCGACATAATTTTTTTTTTAATCTTTTTATTGCAGAAGCTTTAGCTCTTTTTCTTTTAGTTGTTGGTTTTTCATAACATTCTCTTCTTCTGATTTCTGATAAAATTCCAGCTTTTTCGCAAGATCTTTTAAATCTTCTGAGAGCTACATCAAATGGTTCGTTTTCACGTATTTTAATTATAGGCATTATTTTCTTTTTTTATTTAGTTTATTTAATGTTATAAGATAGTTTATCAAATTTATAAGTTTAAATCAGTTTAATTCACAAATAATTTGTATGTAAGGATAAAATATGAAAATTTTAGGTATTGAAACTTCATGTGATGATACTGGAATTGCTTTATATGATAGTACTTATGGTTTAATTTTTAATGAAAAATTAAGTCAATCATATATACATAATAAATATGGTGGAATTGTTCCAGAAATAGCATCAAGAGAGCATGTTGTAAATTTATTTACAATAATTAATAAAATTTTAAAAAAAAAAAATTTTTTTTTAAAAGATATTACAGCGATAGCTTATACTGAAGGTCCTGGATTAGTTGGTTCTTTGTTAGTTGGAGCAACTTTTGGAATTTCTTTAGCATATTCTTTAAATATACCTGCTATTCCTATAAATCATATGGAAGCTCATTTATTATCTATTATGATGGAAGAAAAAAAATGTCCAATATTTCCTTTTTTAACTCTTTTAGTTTCTGGAAAACATACACAATTAATTTATTCTAAAAGAATTGGAAACTATTTTTTATTAGGAGAAACTTTAGATGACAGCGCTGGAGAAGCATTTGATAAAATTTCACGAAAATTAAAATTAAAATATCCAGGAGGTCCGGAAATTTCAAAATTTTCAAAATTTGGAATTTTTAATAAGTATTTTTTTCCAAGACCTATGATTCATCAAAATAATTTAAATTTTAGTTTTTCTGGATTGAAAACATCAGTTATAAATTTTATAAATAAGTTTTCGTATTTGAGTTTTCAAAATAAAGCTGATATTTCAAATGCTTTTGAACATGCAGTAATAGATGTTTTAGTTTATAAATGTGAAAAAGCTATTCAAGAAAAGTTTTTAAATAGGTTAGTAGTTGCTGGAGGAGTTAGTGCTAATATTTTATTAAGAAAAAAGTTAAAAAAAATGTTATTAAAATATAATGGAAAAGTGTATTTTTCGAAACCAGAATTTTGTACAGATAACGGAGCTATGGTAGCATATACAGGAATGTTAAAATTTAAATTAAATAGATTTAAATCTGATTTGAATATTAATGTATATCCTAAATTAAGTATTTGTAAATAATTTTTTTTAAATAATTTATTAAGAGTTTTTTAAATATTTATATATTTTAAAATATATTTTATAGCAATAATAGTTATATTTTTTTATTTTTTTTTATTGTTTTTTTTTTTTTTTTTTTTGAAAATTTTATAAAATCTTCTATATTTGATATAGAATCATTTCTATTTGTTAATTTATTTATTATACTATATTTAAAATCTGGAAATTTTCATTATTTCTATAAAAAATTCTGTATTATTTTTTTTTATATTTTATTTTTTTTTTTTGCATGTATACTTAATGGACATATATTTCCAGGTTTATTTAAATTTTGAGGAGATAAATTATTTTAAATTATATTTTTAAATTTTTATTCGATTGTATTCTGAAATTTCTATAGTAATTAATAATTTCGATTTAATACTTTTGTTAAAGTTAGTTTTATATTTACTTTATTATTTTTTACTATTATTAGAAGATTTATTTTTTTTTATTTTTTTTATTTTTTTTTCATATATACATATATTATAAATCTAGTATATCTAATTTTTTTAGGCTATTTGCGAAATCGTTATAGTTGTTTTATAAATAACTAAGTTTTCTTCATTTTCTCTATTTTTACTATCTACAAATTATTATTCCTTTTCTTAATTTTAATTCTAAAATAGTTTTTTTTTAACTCGTTGATTAGAATTACTAAAATTTAATAATTTTTTTATTTATTTAACATATTCTAGAATTTTAAATAAAATATATCAAAATTTTAAATATTTATTATAAAATTTTAAAATATTTTATATTATTATATTTTTATTTTTGTGATATTTTTTTTTTGTTATTTTTTGAAATAATATTTTAAAATTTTTATTTTATAATTTTTAAAATTTTAAGTAGGATAGTAAATGAAAATTTATTTAGTTGGAGGAGCTATTAGAAATAGTTTATTAAAATTACCAGTACAAGATCGTGATTGGGTAGTTGTAGGATCTACTCCAAAAGATTTAATTAAAAAAGGATTTAAACAAGTTGGAAAAGATTTTCCAGTTTTTTTACATCCAAAAACTTTTGAAGAATATGCTTTAGCTAGAACTGAAAAAAAACTTAGATTGGGTCATAAAGGATTTAGTACAAATTTTTCAAAAAATATTACTTTACATGATGATTTGTTTAGAAGGGATTTAACTATAAATGCGATTGCTCAGGATAAATATGGAAATTTTATAGATCCATGTAATGGTTTGAAAGATATTAAATTAAGATTACTTAGACATGTGTCTCAATCATTTAAAGAAGATCCGTTAAGAATTTTAAGAGTCGCAAGATTTGCTTCTCAATTATTTCATTTAGGATTTCAAGTTGAAAAAAGTACTATGAAATTAATGAAAGAAGTGGTTAAAAATGGAGAATTGTCTTCTTTAACTAGTCATCGTGTATGGAATGAAACGAAAAAAGCTTTAATTTCTTATTCTCCTCATGTATATTTTTTTATTTTAAAGCAATGTAATGCTTTGTCTATTTTATTTCCAGAATTAAATTTTTTATATAATATAAAAGTACAACATTTTTATTTGAAAAATAATAATTTAGGAGATCATTTTTTATTTTCTTTATCTAATTTTTCAAAAAAATATAAAGAATGTGATATAAGATTTGCATTTTTATGTCAACTTTTTTTTTATTATAATTATTTTTTAAAATTTACAGGAAAATTTAAGGAAAATAAGTATATTTTGAATTTAGTTAAAAATATGTGTATTAGATTAAATGTTCCTATTTTTATTAGGAAATTATCTTATATAGTAGTAAATAATTATTTTTTTTTACATAATATTTTTTTAATTTCATCTCTTGATATTGTTTTGTTATTTAATAAAATGGATATTTGGAGAATTCCTTCTAGAATAATTAAAATAGGGATTTTAAGTGAATATTGTATATTTTTTTATAAATGTAAATATAATTGTTATAGATATAATATAAAAAGTTTTTTAAAAATAATTTTTCTTTTATTAAATTCTGTTTCTATACAATGGATTATAAAAAATGGTTTTAAAGGATATTTAATTAAAAAAGAATTGATTAGATTACGTGTTTTCTTATTAGATATTTATAGATTCAAAGTTTTTTTAATTAAATAGTTTTTTTTTATATATTAAATTTATTTTTTTTAAGGTTTAAAAAAATATTTTTTTTTAAACGGCGTTTGAACGCCGTTTAAATGATATTTTTTAATTTTTATTAACATACATAATTGCACTTTTTCCAGCAGTGATTAAACCGGTTTTTTTTGTTATAATTTTAATTTCATCGATATTAGATATAACAACAGGGGTAATAATTGATTTTGATATTTTTTTTAATAATTTTAAATTAACTTTTAGAATTAGATCTCCTTTTTTTACTTTTTGTCCGTTTTTTGCATAAGATTTAAATCCTTTTCCGTTTAGTTGAACTGTATCAATTCCAAAATGTACAAAAATTTGAATTCCTTCTAGAGATTCAATTGAAAACGCATGAAGAGTTTTAAAAATTTTTCCTATTGTTCCATCAATAGGAGCAACAATTTTTTTTCCAGTGGGTACAATTGCTATTCCATCTCCTACTATTTTTTTAGAAAAAACTATATCTGGAACTTTTTCAATTGGAATTATCTGACCGGATAAAGGTGCTATAATTTTTATTTTTTTATTTAAATGAGCATTTTTTTTAAAAAAAAGATTTGAAATAAAGCTCATTATATTCTCCTATTTTATTATTCATAATAAACCTTCTTTTTTATTAAAATTTTTAATTAATTTTTTTACTTTTTTTATCGTAGATTGTTTTAATACATTTTTAGCTAATTTTTTTGCTTTAATAAAATTTATTTTTCTTATTATATTTTTAATTATTGGAATAGAAATTGAACTCATGCTTAATTCATCTACTCCTAAACCAATTAGTAAAGAAGTATATTTTTTATTACTTGCTAATTCTCCACATATACCAGTCCATTTTTTTTCTTTATGTGATGAGTCAATAACTTTTTTTATTAAATATAGTACAGATGGACTCATGGTTTGATATAATTTTGAAATATTTTCGTTTCCTCGATCTACAGCTAATGTATATTGTGTAAGATCATTTGTGCCTATACTAAAAAAATCTACTTCTTTTGCTAAATGTTTAGAGATTATTGCTGAAGAAGGAGTTTCTATCATAACTCCTAATTTAATATTTTTATCAAAATTAATTTTTCTTTTTTTTAGTTCAATTTTTATTTTTTTAATTTCTTTTTTTAAATATGTAATTTCTTCCATTGAAATTATCATGGGAAACATAATTTTAAATTTTCCAAATTCTGATGCTCTAAAAATAGCAATCAATTGATCGCGTAAAACATTTATATTATCTATAGAGACTCTAATTGCTCTCCATCCAAGAAATGGATTATCTTCTTTTGGAAATTTCATGTAAGAGAGATTTTTATCTCCTCCAATATCCATTGTTCTAATAATAATACTTTTTCCTTTCATTTTTTTTGCTACTGATTTATATGCTTGAAATTGTTCTTCTTCAGTAGGAAAGTTATCTCGACCCATAAATAAAAATTCTGTTCTATATAATCCAATTGATTCTGATCCATATTTTTTTGAATTTATTGCATCATTATAATTTCCTATATTGGATCCAATTTTTATTTTTTTTCCATCAATTGTAATTGCTGAGAGATTTTTTAACGATTCTAACTTTTTTTGTTGTTTTAGATATATTTTTTTTTTTATTTTTAATTTTTTTATTAAATCTTTATTTGGATTTATAATAATTTGATTATTTATGCTATCTAAAATTAAAAAATCTCCATTTTTAACTTTTTTTGTTATATTTCCTATACCTACAATGGCTGGTATTTCTAAAGATCTTGCCATAATTGATGTATGAGAAGTTTTTCCTCCTAAATTTGTTGCAAATCCAAGAATATTTTTTAAATTCATTTGAGCTGTTTGAGATGGAGTTAAATCATTTGTTATTAATATAATTTTTTTTTTTATATTATTTAAGTCTATAACTTTTATATTTAATATATTTTTTAATAATCGATTTCCTATATCTCTGATATCTATCGATCTATTTTTTAAATATTCGTCTTTTATTTTTTCTAATGTTGTAATTTGTTCTTTTATGATTTTTTCTATTGCGTATTCAGCACAAATAAGTTTTTTTTGTATTAAAGTTATAATTTCTTTTTCAAATTCTTCATCTTCTAATAAAAGTATATGTCCTTCAAAAATAGATGCTTTTTTTTTTCCAAATTTTTTTTCTGCTTGTATTTTTATTTCATTAATTTGTTGTGCTGATTTTTTTCTAGCTTTTAGAAATTTTTTTATTTCTATTAATATATTTTTATCAGATATTTTTTTTTTGTTAATTTTAATTTTTTTTTCTTTGAAAAGAAGGGCGTTTCCAAAAACAATGCCTGGTGATGCTGAAATTCCTGAAATCATGACATTACCTTTGAATATAATAATGATAGTTGTTAATATAAAATATTTTTTTCAAAATTTTTACTAATTATTTGGAAATTATGTATATTTGTTTATTTTTATATCAGTTTTTTAATAAAAATAGATAGGTTCTTAATTGCTATTTTTTCATCTAAACCGTCAACAGATAAGATTATTGTGCTACCTTGACTTAATCCTAATGTTTGTAATTTAAATAAACTTTTTGCATTTGCTTTTTTTCCATTTGAAATAATAGTAACTTTTGAAATGTACTTTTTTGCTTCTTGTACTAGTTTTGCAGCAGGTCTAGTATGTAATCCATTAGGTGAATTTATATGTATTTTTTTTTGAAGCATTGTAAATTTTATCCTTAATAAAAAGTTTTATTTTTTATATAAAATGTTTGATTAATTTTATTTATTTTGATAAATTTTTATTAAAATTCTTATTTTTTTATTATAAAATAAATAATTTTTATATTAACATTAATATTTATACTCTTACAAAAAAAATTAAATAAAAATTTTCCTTGTTTTAAAATATTTTTTAGTTATTTATTTTTTTTTATTGTAGTTTTATTTTTTAGTATTTTTTAAAAATTTTTTTAAGAGTGATCTTTAAATAAAAAAATATTATATAATAAATTTTATTAAAATAATTTAATGGTAAATAATGAATATTATTAAAAAAAAAATAAAGAAGTTACAAAATATTATAATTTATCATAATTATCTATATTTTTTTTTAGAAAAACCTATTATTACAGATTTTAGATATGACTATTTATTTAATAAATTAAAAATTTTAGAAAAGAAATATTTTAAGAATAGAGATTTTAATTCTCCTACTCAATTAATAGGTTCTAGTTTTTTTAATCGACCTTTATTAAAAAATCATTTAACTCCTGTTCTTTCATTAAATAATGTTTTTGATAAAAATTCTTTCATAAAATTCTATAATAAAATAATTAATTATAGACAAAAAGAATCTTTTATAAATTTTTTTTGTGAATTAAAATTTGATGGAATAGCGTTAAATTTAATTTATGAGAATGGTATTTTAAAAAAAGCTTTAACTCGTGGTGATGGAGAATTAGGGGAAGATGTTACTAAAAATGTTTTTTTTATAAAATCTATTCCTTTAGTTTTAAATAGTAAAAATATTCCTCAAATTATGGAAATTAGAGGAGAAGTTTTAATGTTAAAAAAAGATTTTTTATCTTTAAATAAAAAAAAATCTAAAACTTTTAATAAATTTTCTAATGCACGAAATTTAGTATCTGGAACCTTGCGTCATACTAATTTAAATGAATTTAAAATGAGAAAGTTATTTTTTGTTTGCCATGGTTTTGAATTATTTGATTATTTTAAAAATATAGATAGTTATTATAAAATATTAATGGAAATAAAAAATTTTGGTTTTTATATTAATGAGAATTTTATTTTATGTTCTTCATTAAATGAAATTTTTGATTTTTATAATAAAATAAAAAATTTTAGATCTAAATTAGAATTTGATATTGATGGGATTGTCATTAAAATAGATTCTTTAAATTTTAGAAAAAAAATTGGTAATTTATCAAATTTTCCAAAATGGGCTGTTGCATATAAGTTTCCAAGTGAAGAAAAGAAAACTACATTATTAAATGTTTCTTTTCAAGTTGGACGTACTGGAATTATTACTCCTGTTGCTCATTTTGATTCTGTAAAAATATCTGGAGCAATAATCAGAAAGGCTTCTTTATATAATAATGGTGAGTTAAAAAAATTAAATTTATATATAGGAGATACAATATTTGTGTCTCGTATGGGAGATGTTATTCCTAAAATTATTAAAAAAAAAATTTCTTCTAAAAATATTTTTTTAAAAAAAGTAAAATTTCCAAAAAAATGTCCTTCTTGTTCGATTGATTTAAAAATTTCACATGATAAAAAAAAATATTATTGTACAAATTATTTATTTTGTTTAGAACAGATAAAAAAGCGTTTAATTCATTTTTTTTCTAAATCATCCTTTCAGATTAAAGACTTAGGCCCTAATATTATTAATCAACTTGTTGAAAAAAAAAATTTTTATAATCCGATAGATTATTTTAATTTAAATAAAGATATTTTAAATGATTTAAAAAATGTTGGAAATATAACTTTAAAAAACATTTTATCTTCTTTAAATAAATTTAAAAAAATTAGTTTAGAAAAATTTATTTTTTCATGCGGAATTAAAGGAGTTGGAAAAATTAATTCGACAAATTTATCAAATTATTTTAAATCTTTACATAATTTAATAAATTCTAAAGAAAAAGATTTTTTAAAGGTTTTTGGTATTGGAAAAGAAACATCAAAAAATTTATTTTTATTTTTTTCTAAGGAACAAAATAAAATAATAATAAATAATTTAGTAAATAAATTTAAAATAAATATTTATAAAAAAAAAATAAAAAAAATAAATAACTTTTTTTATAATAAAAATATTTTAATTACTGGTGAATTAAAAAATTTTTCTAGATTAGAGATTGTCAAAGAATTGGAAAATTTTGGAGCACAAATTAAAAATAATTTTTCAAAAAAAATTAATTTAGTTGTGAAAGGTAAGAAACCTGGAAAAAAATTAATACAATCAATAAAATTTAATATAGAAATTATAGATGAAGAGGAATTATTAGAAAAATTATATAAAATAAAAAATTAATATTTTTTTTTATATTTTATTTTTTTTTTTTTTTTTTTTTTTTTTTTTTTTTGGGTCGTGCAGGATTTGAACCTGCGACCAATTGATTAAAAGTCAACTGCTCTACCGACTGAGCTAACGACCCTAAATTTTTTTAAATTTGGGTAATGACGGATTCGAACCGCCGACATCCTCCGTGTAAGAGAGGCGCTCTACCAACTGAGCTAATCACCCATTTTTTTTTATTATATATTTTTATAAATTTTTTATATTTTTTACAATAAAATTTTTTATTTAATTTTATTATTTTTTTATTTCTAATTTTAAAAATTTTTATTTTATTATATAATATTTTTATTAAAAAATACAATAAATTTTATAAATAAGGATATTATGTTTATAAAAACTCGTTTTGCTCCTAGTCCCACTGGAGAATTGCATTTTGGAAATATTAGAACAGCTTTATATTCTTGGTTGTATGCAAAAAAGTATAATGGATCATTTATTTTAAGAATTGAAGATACTGATTTAATGAGATCTAAAGATGTTTATTCAAAAAAAATAATTAATACATTAAAATGGTTAAATTTAGATTGGGACGAAGGTCCTTATTTTCAAAGTAAAAAAATTAAGCATTATCAAGATATTATTTCATATATGTTAAAAAATAAATTAGCATATAAATGTTATTGTGGATATAAAAAATTAAATTTTATTAAAAAAAATCAAATTTTAAATAAAGAAAAACCAAGATATAATGGATTTTGTAGGAATTTAAAAGATAATTTTCAAAGTTTAAACAAATATGTAATTAGATTTAAAAATCCTTTATTTGGAAAAGTATCTTTTTTTGATTCTATTAGAGGAAAAATTACGTTCAAGAATTCTGAATTGGATGATTTAATCATTCAACGAGAAAATGGAATGCCGACATATAATTTCTGTGTTGTAATTGATGATATGGAATCTAAAATTACACATATTATAAGAGGTGAAGATCATATTAATAATACTCCACGTCAAATTAATATTTTCAATTCTTTAGGTGCTAAATTACCATCTTATTCTCATTTATCTTTAATTTTAAATAGTAAACATAAAATTTTATCAAAAAGAGATAATTCATCTAAGGTTTTAGAATACAAAAATTTAGGGTATTTTCCAGAAGCTATTTTAAATTATATAGTAAGATTAGGATGGTCTCATAAAAATCAAGAAATTTTTAGTATTAATGAAATGATTGAATTATTTAATTTAAAATCAATTAATAAGTCTGCTAGTATTTTTGATGAAAAAAAACTTCTTTGGGTAAATAAACATTATATGTCTTCTAGTAGTATAAAAAAAATAAAAAAAAATTTAATATTTTTTTTTAAAAAACATAAATTAAATTTTGAAAATGGACCAAAATTAAATATAATTATTAAAGCTTTTTCTAAACGTTGTTCTACTGTTCTTGAGTTATTTAATTCAATTTCAATTTTTTATCAAAATAATATAAATAATTACAATGATGAATATATAAGATTATATTTAAATAAAAACAGTGTAGAAATTATTGAAAAAATATATCAAATATTTTTAGGTTTATCGGTTTGGAATGAATTTGAACTTCTTCATTCTATAAAAAATTTTTCTATAGTAAATAATATTTTATTAAAAAATTTGATAATTCCTCTTCGTATTGCTTTAATTGGAAAAATTCATTCTATAGGAATTGATAAGATATTATTTTTTTTTGGTAAAAAAAAAACTTTGTTATTTTTAAAAAAATTTTTAAAATATATTAAAAAAATTTTTGTTTAGCTTTCAAAGTGTTGTAAGAAATAATTTATAGATATATTAAAAAAAAATAAAAAAAAATAAAAAATTTTTAATTTATTATAAAATTTTTTATTTTTTTTAAAATTAAATAATATTTAATATGTTATTAGTATGATATATTTTTATATATTAAAAAAACTTATTAATTATTTTTTATATTTGTATGTTCATTATTTCATGATATGTTGAAAGTATTTGGTTTCTAATTTGAATAGTTATTTCTAATGAATTTTTTGAATTTGAAAGATTAATTAAAAGTTTATTAAAAAAATTTTTTGAATTTTCTAAATTGAATTGAGATTCATTATTTATTTTTTTATTCTGAAGTTTTTGTAATGAGTTTTTTAAATATATTGAAAATTTATTATCAAGAATATTTTCTTTTTTTTTAAAATCTATTTTTTTATGAATTTTTTGTATATGAGATAAGTAATTAAGTGTGTTAATAAGCATATTTTTTCCTTTTAAAAAAAAATTTATTTTTATATTTTTAAATTATTATATAATATCATAATTCTATATTATTAAAAAAAATTTTAAATTTTACATTTATAAACAATTTATATAATATTTTAAAGAAGATATTTTTATAAATTCATTTTAGGTGATTAAAAAATTATGGGTTTTAAAAAAAAAAACAATAAAAATATATTTCATCATATTTTATTTTATTTTAGAAAAAATAAAAAGTTGTTACTTATATTTTTTCTTTGTTTTTTAATTACTTTTATTTCTTTTTTTATTTGGTTTTATTATCCTAATTATAAATTTTTTTATAAAAATTTATTTTTTCACGATAACAATTTTAGTGTTAAAAAATTTGAGAATATGAGTAATATAAATAATGATTCTAAAATTTTAAAATCTTCATTTATTTCTAAAGAAAAACAAAATAATACTAATGAAGAAAATGTTTTAGGTTTAAATTCAAAGAATTTACTTCCTGGATTTGAGTTATTAGACGAAGAGAAATTTGGAATTAGTTCATTTAATGAACAAATAAATTATCAGAGAGCTTTAGAAGGAGAATTATCTCGAACTATAGAGAGAATAATTTGTATAAAGAATGCTCGTGTTCATTTATCTATTCCAAAAATTTCATATGTTTTAAATGAACAAAATTTTTCTTCCGCTTCTGTTTTTTTAAATATAAATAAAGGAAGTAATTTTAATAAGAGAATTTATAATTCTATAATTAATCTTTTATCTACTAGTATATATAATTTACCTAAAAAAAATATTACTATTATAAATCAATTTGGAGACTTATTGAGAGGATCTGATAAATTTTTAAAAAACGAAACTCATTTTGATTCTATTAATTATATTAATTTTATTGAAAAGAGATATAAAAATAAAATAGAAAATGTTCTTTTTCCTATTTTTGGAAAAGAAAATGTTATAGTTCAAGTAACAGCTAAAACTAATTTACACAAAAAAGATAAACGAAAAGATTATAATCAAAAAGAAATAACAAAAGAACTTACAAATTTCAATTCGGATTCTTTTAATAAATACGTTGATTTTAATAAAAATTTTTGTAGTGATGCACAAAATAATTTTATAAAAAATACAGGATATGAATTACATAATTATAATTTTTTATCTGATTCATTTAATAATATTGATACAAATTTTGATTCTTCAAAAAATATTATTAAACCATGTAATAATAAAGAAAGTATGTATCAAGAAAATTTTAAAAATTTTAAAAAAAGAATAGATTTGAATGAAAATCCAATTATATCTATCACCATAGTTTTGAATTATAAAAAAAAATCTAATGGAGATTATGTTTCATTAAATGATAATGAAATTTTAAATTTAAAAAAAATAGTAAGAAAAGTTATAAATTTTTCAATATTTAGAGGCGATTCAATTGATATATTTAATTATAAATTTACAAATTTAGACCCTCCTATTTTAAAATATACTCCTATTCAAAAAAAAGAATCTATAAATAGAATTATAAATTTAGTACCTTGGTTTTTGTTATTTTTCTTTTTATCTTTTTTTATAACTTCTTTTTATTCATTTAAAAAAATAACTAAAAAATTTCAAGATAATAATTTAAATTTTTTAATTAGTTTAAAAAAATGTTTTGAAGATAATCAAGATAAAAATGTTTTGTTAAATAAAAATTTAAAAAATAAAAATAATTTAAGGGATAAAAAAAATGAAATTAAAAAAGATTAATAAATTTTTTTTAAAAAATAAGAATATTTTATAAAAATTTTTAAAATAAAAAAAATATTTTCTTGATGTTAAATTTTTTTAATTTAATATTTGTTTTTTTTTTATTTTTTCAAAAATATTATAAAATTATTTAATTATTTTTTTATATGTTACAAAGTTTTGTAGTAATTTTAAAAATTTAAAAAATTTCATTTAAACACTTTTTTTTAAATGAAATTTTTTATATAAAGAAAAAATATTTTTTTAAAAAATATAATATTTTTTTTATTTTTTATTTTTTTTTATTTTATTAGAATATATAAAATAATTTTTTATTTTCTTTTTTAAAATATTTAATACATATATTTTAAAAAAAATACTTTAAATTAAAATATTTTAAAAAAAAAAAAAAAAAAAAAATAAAAAAAAATAATTATTTTTTTAAAAATTTTTAAGAATTTTTAAAATATTTAATATAATAATTTATAATTATTAAATTTATATATTATTAAAAATTTTTTATAATATATAAAAATTTTTTTAATATTAACAATATAAATAACTCTTATATATAAAAAATATATTTTGTAGTTATTTTTTTATAAATTTTTTTCTATTTTTTAAAGAAATTAAATAATATGAATACTTTATTTATACCAATAAATTCTATTAATGTATTAAAATTTATTAATATTGACATTTTAATTTATATTATTATTTTTTTATTAATTTTTTTTATAATTAATAGATATTTTATTTTAAAAAGACAAAATGATTCTTCTTGTATAAAAGTTATATCTACTACTTTTATTGATTCTAATACAAAAATAGTTGTTATACATGTTAAAAATTTAATATTTATTTTAGGAATTACTTCAAATAAAATATTTACATTATATACTTCTTGTAATAAAAAAATAAAAAAAAATAAAATAAAATAATTTTTTTTAAAGACACTATAAAATTTTGGAATAATTATAATGATATATAATTTTTTGTTAATGTTTGTATTTTTATTTTTTTCACGTAATTCTTATGCAAGTAGTACAGATTTATTAAATAATTTTCTTCTAAATACGAATAGTTCAATTCAATGGTCTATTTCTATACAAGCATTATTATTAATAACATTTATAGCTTTTATTCCAGCTATAATATTAATGATGACATGTTTTACTCGAATTATTATTGTTTTTAGTTTTTTAAGAAGTGCTATTGGTACTCCTTATATTCCTTCTAATCAAATTTTAATTGGATTATCTTTATTTTTAACTTTTTTTATTATGCAACCTACTTTGAATAAAGTATATGAAAATTCTTATATACCTTTTAATGAGAATAAAATTAATTTAGAAACTGCTATTAACAAAAGTATAGATCCTTTTCGAGAATTTATGTTAAATCAAACAAGAAAACAAGATTTATTACTTTTTAAAAAATTAGATCATTTTCCATCAAAAAATACAGTTGTTTCTATGAAAATTTTGATTCCTGCTTTTATTACAAGTGAATTAACTACTGCTTTTAAAATAGGATTTATAATTTTTATTCCTTTTTTAATTATTGATTTATTGATTTCAAGTATATTAATGTCCTTAGGAATGATGATGGTTCCTCCTTCTATTATTTCATTACCTGTAAAATTAATAATTTTTGTTTTATCTGATGGATGGAAGTTATTAATTAGTTCTTTAACTCATAGTTTTTCTTGATAAAAATTTATTAATATTTTAAATGTAACATAAGGTAATTTAATGATTTCAGAATTTTTAGAAAATATTTTTTTTGATGCCAGTAAAGTATTATTTTTTTTAGCTACTCCCATACTTTTTTCTGTTTTGTTAAGTGGTTTAACAATTAGTATATTTCAAGCAGTTACTCAAATTAATGAACAAACTTTATCTTTTATTCCAAAAATAATTTCTATTTTTTTAGTTTTATTTATTTTAGGTCCTTGGATGTTAGAACTTATAGTTGAATATATGCATAATTTGTTTCTTAAAATACCAATGGTTGTATCTTTAGGTTAAAATAAATGACAAATTTGATAAATGATAATTTTTCTAATTTTTTTATTGTTTTAAATAATATTTTTTATTTCTCGATTCGAATTTTTTTTTTATTTTATACTGCTCCTATTTTTAACAGTATGTATTTTAGTATAAAAATAAAAATTTTATTATCTGTTATGATTAGTTTAGGAATCTTTAAATCTTTTCCTATATTGAATTTTTCTATTTTTTCTTTGACAGGAGAATACATTTTATTAAAACAAATTTTAATTGGAATTTTAATCGGATATTCTATAAATTTAATTTTTTTTATTACAAATATATCTGGAGAAATTTTTAGTTTTCAAACTAGTTTATCGATTTCAAATTTTTTTGATGAAAGCGTTATGTTAAGATCATCTATTATTTCTCATTTATTAAATATTTTTTTAATTCTTGTATTTTTATCTTTCGATGGTCATTTATGGGTTTTGTCTACTATTATTCAAAGTTTTTATTTTTTTCCAATGGATTTTCATTTTTTAAACATTAAGATTTTTTTTTCTATGATTAAATTTTTTAATTTAATTTTTATTAGCGGTATTCATTTAATTTTACCGATTGTTATAATTTTATTTTGTATAAATATATATTTATGTTTGTTAAATAAATTTACTCCTCAATTATCTATTTTTTCTATTGGTTTTTCTATAATAAATTTTATAGGATTATTATCTTTTTTTGTGTTTTTGTTACCAATTTTCTTTTTTTTAAATAATTATTTAAACAAAATATATTTAAGTGTATTAAATATTTATTTTTAAATAGATTTTTTAAAATAGTATAAAAATATATTAGTATTTTTATACTAATTTAGATATATTTTTTAAAATAATTTTATAATTATTTTTTTTGAAATTATTTTTTAATTTTTAAAAATTTTATTTTATTTTATGTTCTTTATATATTGTTCTTTTTCTTGCTATAGGGTCGTATTTTTTTATTTCTAATTTAGTTGTTGTGTTTCTTTTATTTTTTGTAGTTGTGTAATAATGCCCTGTTTTTAATGATGAAATTAACTTTATTTTTTCTCTAGATTTTTTTGCCATTTTTTTTTCCTAATTTATTTTTTATATTTTTATATTTTTTAGTACTTTTTCTATTCCTTTTTTATTAATAATTCTCATTGCTTTTGTTGATAATTTTAATTTAATAAATTTTTTTTGTTTTTTTAACCAAAATTTATGTTTTTTTAAATTTATATTAAACTTTCTTTTAGTTGTATTTAAAGCATGTGAGCGTTTGTTTCCAAATTTTACTTTTTTTTGTGTAATTTGACATTTTCTAGACATAATTATTCCTATTTTATAAAAATTTTTTTTTAATTTATAAAAATTTTAAAAAGAAATATATGGATTATTTTATTTTTTATTTTTTTTATTTTTTTTATACCTATTATATGATAAAGAAATTTCTTTTTTTGCAGAATTTGAAGATTTCCATTCTAAAATTTTTGTCCATTTGTTTTTTTCTAATTTTTTATAATATTTAAAAAAATGAGAAATTTTATTTAATAAATTTTTAGATATGTCAGTAATTTCATTTATTAATATAGATTCTTTACAAATTTTTTTAATAGGAACACATATTATTTTATAATCTATTCCTGATTCATCTTCCATATTTAACATACCAATTGGTTTACATTTAATTAACGAATTTGGAATTAACGGATATGGAGTAATTACTAGTGCGTCTAAAGGATCTTTATCTAAAGATATAGTTTTGTTGATAAATCCATAATTACATGGATAAAACATTGATGTTGGAATAATTCTGTCTACTTCAAGAAACATTTTTTTTTTATTAAATTCATATTTTACTGGAGTTGAATGTGATGATATTTCTATTGTAACATCAATTTTATTTATATTTTTATTTTTAAATTTCATGTTTTAAATTTTTTATAATAATAATTTTAAGATTATTAATATAATATGTGATGTATATTATTATAGCAATAATTAGAGTTTTAAAAAAAAATGTTTTTAAAAAAAAATAATATATAATTTATTAATTTTTTTAATTAAAATTTTTATAATTTTTTAGTAAATTAAAAATATAAAAGGGTTTCAAATGTATAATTTAGAGAATATTTCAAATCAACATAAAAAAATAAATGAAATTATTTTTGAATCAATTAATTTTGTTAAAAAAAAAGTAGATGAAGCTTTTGTATGTATTACAAAAACTTATAATACAGCAATAGTTGTTAGGTATGGAAAACCTGAATTTATAGAATTTAACGATAATGTGGAGTATTTTATTTCAGTATATTCTAATTTTAAAAAAGGATCTGCATCTTCTACTGATTTAAATATTAATTCTATTAAGAATACTATTTTTTCAGCTATTAATATTTTAAAATATACTTCTTCTGATAAATTTGCAGGGCTTTCAGAATTTTGTCCATTAACATATAATGTTTACAATCTTAATTTATTTCATCTTTCTCAATTAAATTTACAAGAAAATATTAAATTAGCATATTTTACAGAAAAATATGCTTTAAATTATGATTCAAAAATAATTAATACTGAAGGTGGATTTTTAAATAGTTCAAATAGAATTTTTTCTTTTGGTAATACTAAAGGAATTTTTGCATCATATAAATCTAGTAGATATGATCTTTCTACATGTGTATTAGCAAAGGATAAAAATTCTGTTAAAATAGAAAGAGATTATTATTTTTCTAATTCTAGAAAAATAAATAATTTGCAATCTCCTAAGTTAATAGGAAAAACATGTGCTAAACGTGTTTTATTGAGATTACATTCAAAAAAAATTTCTACTCAAAAATGTCCAGTTATATTTACATCTGATGCTGCTGTGAGTATTTTTTATTCTTTATATAAATCTATTTTGGGTATGACCGTTTGTAATAAATCTACTTTTTTATTGAATAGTTTAAATAAATTAATTTTTCCTAAATGGTTAAATATTTTTGATAATCCTCATATATTAAAAGGAATAGGATCTGCTCCTTTTGATTGTGAAGGTGTTGTAACATCTCCTCGTTTTATTATAAAAGATGGAGTTTTAAAAACATGGTTATTAGATTCTTATTCTTCAAAAAAATTAGGAATAGAAAATACTGGCCATTCTGGAGGAATTTATAATTGGATATTTATACATAAAAATCAAATTTCTTTTAAAGAATTAATAAAGACTATGAATACAGGTATCGTGGTCACAGATTTGATGGGTGATGGAGTAAATATTATTAATGGAGATTATTCAAGAGGAGTATCAGGATATTTTATTAAAAATAATAATTTTGAACATTCAGTAAGTGAAATTACAATTTCTGGAAATTTAAAAGATATTTTCAAGAATATAGTTTTAATGAGTAATGATTATAATTTAAAGGAGAAGATTCAATGTGGTTCTCTTTTAATATCTAATATGGTTATTTCTGGAGAATAATTTTTTTTAAAAATTTTATTTATTTTATGTGATTTAAATTTATTTTATTAATGAAGTTGACCTATAAGCCGGGTTCTGTTTTAAACAATCATTTATCTTGACTAAAAATTACTTTTTAG
Source organism: Buchnera aphidicola (Periphyllus aceris) (assembly GCA_011754245.1). Classification (GTDB taxonomy): domain Bacteria; phylum Pseudomonadota; class Gammaproteobacteria; order Enterobacterales; family Enterobacteriaceae; genus Buchnera_J; species Buchnera_J aphidicola_BF. The sequence goes on along the minus strand of JAAMXG010000005.1, from coordinate 32,145 downwards.
TTCTAGCAGCCTACCCAGGTTTTAAGTACGGATCTATACATAATTTTCCTATATTTGGCCTTGCTCCAAGCGGAGTTTACCTATGTCTATAAACTGTTACCAGATTATACGGTGTGCTTTTACCACGCCTTTTCACCCTTACCTAGAAAAAATTTTTAATAGGCGGTTATTTTCTGTGGCACTGTTCGTAGATTTTAATCTCCCAGATGTTATCTGGCGCTTTGTCCTATGGAGCCCGGACTTTCCTCTCTTATATTTAATTTTTTTAATATAACAGCGATTGTTTGGTCAACTTCATTAAATTTTTTATATTTTTAATTTGTATCATTATTTTGTTTTTTTATCAAGTATTTGTATAAAATATTTTTATTTATTTTATGAATTTTTGATGTTAATTTTACAGTTTTTTTTAAAGATAATTCAGATTTTAAGAAATTTAATGTTTTTTTAATTTTTTTAGATATTTTTTTTTTTTTAATTTTATAACCTTCAATTACTAAAACTATTTCTCCTTTACAGATTAATAAATTATTTTTATATTTATTAAAAAGATTATATATTGTGTTATGTTTTATTGATTCCCAATATTTTGTAATTTCTCTTGCGATAGTTATTTTTCTAGTTTTTCCAAATATTTTTAATATATTTTTTAAACTATTTTGAATTCTGTGAGGAGATTCAAAAAAAATTAATGTGCGTTTTTCGTATTTTAATTTTTTTAAAATTTTACATCTTTTTATTTTTTTTGATGGTAGAAAGCCTTCAAAACAAAATTTATTAGATGGAATTCCAGATGCACTTAGTGCTGAAATAATTGAACAAGCTCCAGGTAATGGCACTACTTTTATTTTTTTTATATAACATTCTTTTACTAAAAAATAACCGGGATCATTTATTGTAGGTGTTCCAGCATCTGATACTAATGCAATATTTTTTTTTTTTTTTATTTTTTTTATAATTTTTTTTGTATTTTTTATTTCGTTGTGTTGATGAAATGATATGATAGATTTTTTAATATTAAATTTGTTTAATAATTTTAAAGTATTTTTATAATTTTCAGATGCTATATAATCTATTTTTTTTAAAGTTTTTATTGCTCTATATGTAATATCATTTATGTTTCCTATTGGAGTAGGAATAATAAAAAGATTTCCAAATTTTTTTTTTTTCATTATTAATTTTTTAAAAAATTTTAAAAGAATTATATCATATTTGTATATTTTGCATAAATATTTTTTTTTAAAATTAAAATTTTAAGGATTATATGAATAGAGTTGTTGTAACTGGATTAGGAATTCTTTCAAGTATTGGTAACAATAAAACAAAAGTTTTAAAATCTTTAAAAAATGGGAAATGCGGCATTGTTTTTTCACAAGAAATGAAAGATTTTGGATTAAAGAGTAATGTTTGGGGAAAAATAAATTTTAAATATAAAAAATTTTTTAAAAAAAAATTTTTTAAATATATGAATTTAGAAACTATTTATGCTTATTTAGCAATGAAAGAAGCGATTAATGATTCTTTATTAAATGATTTTGAATATAAACATAATAAAAATGTAGGATTAATTATTGGTACTGGATTTTGTTCTTCTAGAAATAATTTATTAAGTTTAAATTATGCAAATCAAATAAATAATAATTTTTATAAAAAATTTAAGAGTGGTAGTATATATACTATCTTTCAAATTATGAATTCAAGTGTTTCAGCATGTTTATCTACATTATTTAAAATAAATGGTATTAGTTATTCGATTAGTTCTGCATGTGCTACTTCTTCAAATTGTATAGGTCATGCTTATGAATTAATTCGATCTGGTAAACAAAATATAGTTTTTTCTGGAGGTTCAGAAGCAATTACTTTAAATACTGCATTTTATTTTGATTTAATTAAAGTTTTATCAAAAAAATATAATAATTTTCCTAAACGTTCTTCTCGTGTTTTTGATTTAAATCGTGATGGTTTTGTTATTTCTGAAGGAAGTGGAATATTAGTTTTAGAAGAATTAAATTCAGCTTTGTCTAGAAATGCTCATATATATGGAGAGATAATAGAATATAATACAAATTCAGATGGTTTTAGTATGTTTTCTTCATCTAAGAAAGGAATGATAAGATGTATGAAAAATTCAATTAGAAAAATTTCTACTCATATTGATTGTATTAATGTTCATGCTACTTCAACAAAATTAGGAGATTTACAAGAATTAAATTCTATAAAAAAAGTTTTTCAAAAAACAGAATTTCCTTTAATTTCTTCGACAAAATCGATGACTGGTCATTCATTAGGAGCTTCAGGTGTGCATGAAATAATTTTTTTATTACTTATGTTAGAAAATAATTTTATTGCTCCTGCTATTAATATAGATATATTAGATCCTAAAATTCAAGATCTAAAAATTATTAAAACTATGAAAAAAATTGACTTAAATGTAGTTATGTCAAATAGTTTTGGTTTTGGTGGTGTAAATACAACTTTGATTTTAAAAAAGTTTAATTTTTAAAATTATTTTTTTTTATATTTAAAAATTATTAATAAAAATGATATTATTTTTTATAAAAATTTTTTATAAAACATATAAAGGTATAAATTTTATGAATCAATTAGAACAATTAAAAAAGTATACTAAAGTTGTTATAGATAGTGGAGATATTCAAAATATTAAGAAGTATAATCCGTTTGATGCTACGACGAATCCTTCTTTGATATTAAAAGCAATACAAATGGAAAAATATAATTATTTAATTAAAGAATCTATTCAATATTCTAAAAAAAAAGGAGGTTCAAAAGAAAAAATAATAAATCGAGCAGTAGATAAGATAATTGTAAATTTTGGAGTTAAAATTTTAAAAAAAATTCCAGGAGTTGTATCAAGTGAAGTGGATTCTCGTTTATCTTTTAACACCGAAAAAAGTATTAAAAAAGCAAAAGATCTTATTTATATGTATGAAAATGAACATGGAATAAATCGTTCTAGAGTATTAATTAAATTAGCTGCGACTTGGGAGTGTATAAAAGCTGCAAAATATTTAGAAAAAGAAAAAATAAATTGTAATTTAACTCTTTTATTTTCTTTTGCACAAGCTCGTGCTTGCGCTGAAGCTCATGTTTTTTTAATTTCTCCATTTGTAGGAAGAATATATGATTGGTATAATCTTCATTATCCAATGAAAGAATATAATGTTTTATATGATAAAGGAGTTGAATCTGTAAAAAAAATATACGAATATTATAAAAAATATTCTTATAAAACAATTATTATGGGAGCAAGTTTTAGAAATAAAAAACAAATTTTATCTTTATCTGGTTGTGATTGTTTAACTATTTCTCCAGAATTATTAAAAGAATTAAAATCTAGTAATGAAATTTTTTCTAAACAATTATTTTTACCTAAAAAAGTTTTTTCAAAAATAAAAGAAAAAATATCTAAATCTGAATTTAACTTTTTGCATAATCAAGATTTAATGGCTGTTGAAAAATTATCTGAAGGAATAAAACAATTTAGTTTAGATCAAAATTTTCTTGAATCGATTATAGAAAAAAATATTTAAATTTAATAATTTTTTTATATTTTTTATTTTGTTATTTTTTTATTTTAAATTAGGAAAAAAAATGAATTCTAAAAAAGATTTGTCTAATGTGCTTCGAGCAATTAGTATGGATTCTGTTCAATTAGCAAATTCTGGACATCCTGGTACTCCAATGGGTATGGCGGATATTGCTGAAATTTTATGGAGATTTTTTTTAAAACATAATCCAAATAATCCATTTTGGGATAATAGAGATAGATTTATTTTATCGAATGGACATGGATCAATTCTTTTATATAGTATTTTACATTTAACTGGATATGATTTGAGTTTATCAGATTTAAAAAAATTTAGAAAATTAAATTCAAAAACTCCTGGACATCCTGAAATTGGATGTACTCCTGGAATAGAAACTACCACTGGTCCTTTAGGACAAGGAATATCAATTGCTGTAGGTATGGCTATTGCAGAAAGAACATTAGGATTATATTTTAATAAAAAAAAATATAAAATTGTAGATCATTATACTTGGGTTGTTGCTGGAGATGGTTGTTTAATGGAAGGAATTTCACATGAATCGTGTTCTTTAGCAGGAACTTTAGGTTTAGATAAATTAGTTTTAATATATGATAAAAATAATATTTCGATAGATGGGAATACAGATTTTTGGTTTTCTGAGGATATTAAAAAAAGATTTGAATCTTATCATTGGCATGTGATTGATAACGTAGATGGTCATGATTCTAAATCTATTTTTAATGCAATAAAATCTGCACAAAAAATTAAAAACAAACCAGTAATAATAATTTTTAAAACAATAATAGGATTTGGATCACCAAATAAATCCGGTACAGCTGATGTACATGGTTCTCCTTTAGGAACAGAAGAAATTATTTTATCAAAAAAAAATTTAGATTGGAAATATCAGCCATTTGAAATTCCAGAGTTTATTTATTCAAAATGGGATGCAAAAAAAAAAGGAAAGTTATTAGAAGATTCATGGAATAAAGTTTTTTCGAAATATGAGAAAAAGTATCCAAAATTAGCTTTTGAATATAAACGTCGTATGAATAAAAAATTACCAAAAAATTGGAATAATATAAATAAAAAATTAATTAATTTTTTAAAAAATTCAAAAGATTCTATTTCTACTAGACAAGCTTCTAAAAATGTTATTGAATATTTTGGTCCACATTTATTAGAATTATTAGGTGGTTCAGCAGATCTTTCTCCAAGTAATTTAACAAAATGGTCAGGATCAAAATCTATTAATAAGTATAAATTAGGAAATTATATTAATTATGGTGTAAGAGAGTTTGGGATGACTTCTATTTCTAATGGAATTTCTCAACATGGAGGATTTATTCCGTATTCTGGGACTTTTCTTATTTTTTTAGAATATGCACGAAATGCTGTAAGAATGGCAGCTTTAATGAAGACACGAAATATTTTTATATATACTCATGATTCTATTGGGTTAGGAGAAGATGGACCTACGCATCAACCAATTGAACAATTATCGAGTCTTCGTTTAACTCCAAATATGAGTGTTTGGAGACCTGCAGATGCATTAGAAACTGCGATAGCTTGGAAAAATGCTATAGAAAGAAAGGATGGACCTACATCATTAATTTTATCTAGACAAAATTTAAATTTTATTAAAAGAAATTCTTTTCAAATAAAAAATATTAATCGTGGTGGTTATATTATTAGAGATAGTTTAAAAACGTTAGATATTATTTTAGTATCTACTGGTTCTGAATTACAGTTAGCAATATCAGCATATGAAAAATTAATTAATTTAGGATATTCTGTTCGTGTCGTATCTATTCCTTCTACAGATATTTTTGAAAAACAAAAATTATCATATAAAAATTTAGTTTTACCCCCTGAAATTGAAAAACGTTTAATAATAGAAGCAAGTATAAAAGATTATTGGTATAAATATTCAGGTTTAAAAGGTACAATTATTGGTATGAAAACTTTTGGAGATTCTGCTCCTGCTATTGATTTGTTTAAAAAATTTGGTTTTACAATTGATAATGTGATAAAAAAATCTATTGATTTAATTGAAAATTAAAAATTTTTTTTACAATTTTTTATGAAATTTGATTTAAATATTTTATATCTTTTATTTTTCTTATTTTTTTTTAAAATTAAATTTTATTATTTTTAAAAATTTTAAAAAAGGAATTATTTTATGTTAGATGAAATTATTTCGCTAAGCAAACAGCTTATTAAGATTCCTTCTATCAGTCCTTTAGATTTAGGTTGTCAAAAAATTATTTCAAAAAGATTAAAAAATATTGGTTTTTCTATAGAAAATATTAAAATTAATCAAACAAATAATTTGTGGGCTTTTAAAGGTTCAGGAAAAACTTTGACTTTTGTTGGTCACACAGATGTTGTTCCACCTGGTAATTTGAAGGAATGGGAAAATGATCCTTTTAAACCCATTATAAAAAATAATTTTTTATTTGGGAGAGGTGTGTCAGATATGAAGGGATCTTTATCAGCAATGATTATTGCTACTGAACATTTTATAAAAAAATATCCATTTCATTCTGGAAGAATATCTTTTTTAATAACATCTGACGAAGAATCTTTAGCTTGTGATGGCACTAAAGAAATAATAAAAATTTTAAAAAAAAGAAGAGAAAATATTGAATATTGTTTAGTTGGAGAACCTACAAGTGAAAATTTTTTGGGAGATACCATAAAAAATGGCAGAAGAGGTTCTTTGAGTGCTCAATTAGAAATTTATGGAATACAAGGTCATATTGCTTATCCTAATCTTGCAGATAATCCTATTAATAATTCTATAAACTTTCTTAAAGATCTTATATTTTTAAAGTTAGATCGTGGAAATAAATTTTTTCAACCTAGTAGTTTACAAATATTTTATATTCATTCTGGGAAAAAAAATATTTCAAATATGATTCCTAATTCTATAAAAATAGGTTTTAATATTAGATATAATACAGAAATTACTAAAAAAGAAATTAAAAAAAAAATTGAATGGTTTTTGTTAAAAAATAATTCTAAATATAAAATCGATTGGATTGTTTCAGGAAATCCTTTCATTACATGTTCAGGAACTTTGTTAGAAGTAGTACAATCTTCTATTTATAAAGTACAAAAATTACGTGCAAATTTATCTACTTCTGGAGGTACTTCTGATGGTCGATTTTTTTCTTGCATGAATTCTGAAATTGTAGAATTAGGTTTAATTAATAAAACTATACATAAAGTTAATGAATGTTCACAAATTAATGATTTATATAAATTATGTAAAATATATATGAATATTTTGAAAAAACTGTTTATTTAAATATTTTTTTTTAGAATTGAAATATATTTCTTTTGAAATATATTTCAATTTTATTTAATTAAGACAAATTACATTTAATTTAAATTATTTATTTTTTATTTTTTATTTTTGAAGGCTTAATTTTTTTTTATTTAATTCATATGTGATTATTTTTTTTAATTTTTTTGAAGGTTTTGTCATTGGTAATCTTAATGCATTAAATTTTATTAATCCTAATTTTTGAGCAGCCCATTTAATTGGAATAGGATTAGATTCTAGAAATAAAATATTGTGGAGTTCAATTAATTTATTATTAATTTTCCTTGCTTTTTTAAATTTTTTGTTTAAAGCAAGAGTGCACATTTGTGACATCTCTTGAGCTGCAATATTAGATGTTACTGAAATGATTCCATTTCCTCCTAATTGCATAAAATCTAAAGCTGTTGCATCATCTCCACTAGTTATTAAAAATTCTTTTTTAATTAAATTTTTTATTTTATTAATACGTGATAAATCTCCACTAGCTTCTTTAATGCCAATAATATTTTTGAATTTAGATAATCTATATATTGTTTTTGGAAGTAAATCACATCCTGTTCGAGAAGGAACATTATAAAGTATTTGTGGTAATTTTGTATTTTTAGAAATATTTTTAAAATGTTGATATAATCCTTCTTGAGAAGGTTTATTATAATATGGAGTTACACTTAAACAGGCAGATATTCCACTTTTTTCAAATTTTTTTGTTAAAATAATAGCTTCTGCTGTAGAATTAGCTCCAGTTCCAGCAATTATAGGTATTTTTTTATTTGCAATCTTTAATGTGAGCAACACTAAATCAACATGTTCTTGTTGAGTAAGTGTAGAAGATTCTCCAGTAGTTCCTACAGAAACTATTGCTTTTGTTTTGTTTTGTATATGATATTTAATTATTTTTTTTAAGCTTTTTATGCAGATATTTCCTTTTTTATCCATTGGAGTAATAAGTGCAACTATATTACCTTTAAACATTTTTTTTGTCCGTAATGAATTTAATGAGATATATAATGTAGAAATTTATAAATATATTTTTTTTAAAAAATATTTTTAAATTTTATAAAATATTATTAAATTATTTATAATTTATTGTAATAATCTTATTTTTTTTATTTTTTATATTATATGATTTGTTAAAAAATCTAGAAATTTTTTGAACATTGTGCTTTAAATCTTAAAATATGATCCATAATTACTATTGCTGCCATTGATTCAGTTATTGGAACTGCTCTAATTCCTACACATGGATCATGTCTACCTTTTGTAATAATTTTAACAGATTCGTTGTTTTTATTTATTCCATTAGCAGGTATTCTAATACTTGAAGTAGGTTTAAATGCGCTTTTAACAATTATGTCTTGTCCATTACTTATTCCTCCAATAATTCCTCCATCTCTATTACTTAAATATCCTTTAGATGTCATTTCATCTCTATGTTGACTACCTAATTTTTTTACAACTGAAAAACCATTTCCTATTTCAACTCCTTTTACTGCATTGATACTCATCATTGCATGTGCTATTTCTGCATCTAATTTATCAAAAACAGGATCTCCTAATCCAATTGGTACATTTTTTATGATTGTTGTGACTTCTGCACCAATAGAATCTCCATTTTTTTTTATTTTTCTAATTAATTTATCTATTTGATTAATTTTTTTTATATCTGGACAAAAAAAATCATTTTTTTTAATTTCTTTAAAAGAAATTAGTTGACATTTAATATTTCCAATTTGAGACAGATATCCTTCTATTTTTATTCCAAAATTTTTTTTTAAATATTTTTTTGCAATTGCTCCTGCTGCAACTCTCATTGCTGTTTCTCTTGCTGATGCTCTACCTCCCCCTCTATAATCTCTGATTCCATATTTTTTTTGGTAAGTATAGTCTGCATGTCCCGGTCTAAATATATTTTTTATATCTTTATAATCTTTTGATCTGTGATCAGTATTTTTTATAATTAGTCCAATACTAGTTCCTGTAGTTTTATTTTTAAATATTCCTGACAATATTTTTACTTTATCTAACTCTCTTCTTGGTGTAGTGTATTTAGATTGACCAGGTCTTCTTCTATCTAATTCTTTTTGAATATCTTCATGATAAATTTTTAATCCTGGAGGCGTTCCATCTATTATACAACCAAGAGACTTTCCATGAGATTCTCCAAAAGTAGTTACTGTAAATATTTTTCCTATTGAATTTCCTGACATGTAAAAAATCCTTAAATTTTTTAATTTATTTTTTTGAATAAAATTTGAAAATATATATTTGATACGTTAATATTGTATAAAAATTTTTTTTTAAATTAAGAGTATTAATTCTTTATTTATTTAATAAATTTGATTACTTATTATATAAATTTTAATTTTTTTATTTTAAAAAAATTTTATATTAACTTAAAAAAAAAGTTTATTAATATATTTAATTTTTTAATATAATGTTAATAAATCTTATTTTGGAAGAATATAATGCAAACAAAAAAAAAATTAAGTTTAAAAAATAAATTAATTTTTAGAAATTATTTAAGTGGAACTAAAAAAATTTTTCAAGATACTATTTATCATGTTCAACAAAGTAATTCGTATTTTTTATCTTGTAAAAAAAAAAAAAAAATTTATGAGGATTTGCATAGTTATTATTTTTCGTTATCTGATTCTATAAATAATTTTAATAAAAATCCTCTTTATTATATTAGGTATGATTATGAATTAAAATTTTTAAACAAATTAAAAAAAGGATATTATTCTCCTAAAATTTTTTTAGATGTTCATGGATTAAATCAATTTCAAACAAAATTAGAATTAGGTAGATTAATGTATTTTTGTATTAAAAAAAAGATTAATTGTATAAATATTATGCATGGTTATGGAAAAAAAATTTTAAAAAAACAAATTCCAATTTGGTTATCTAGACATCCTAACGTTGTTGCTTTTCATCAATCTCCGAAATATTTTGGAAGTGATGCAGCAATTTTAGTATTAATAGATGTTTAATTTTTTTATTAAATAATATTTATACGTTAATTTTATAAAAATTGTAATATTAATTTTTTTTCTTTTTGTCTTAATTTTTTTATTTTTTTTTTTTTTTTTTTATTTTCTGTTTTTTATTTTCAAAATTTTATATTTTTTTATTTTTTATTATTTTAAGAACACACAATTTTCAATAAAAATTGTTTATGAAAATAATATAATAATTTATATAAAGAAATATTTTTAATAATACAAAAATTTTATAATTTATTAAAAAATTTTTTTATAAATTTTTTTCATTAAAAATTTTATTTATAAATTTTAAATAAAATTAATTGATTTTTTTATAAATAGATTTTTTGTTCTTTTTATTATACTTTTGTTTTTATTATACATTAAAATAATTAATTTTTTTTATTTTTTTTTAAGTAAATTTTTAATTATTTGTATTTTTTTAATAAAAATTATTTATTTTAATTTTTTATAAAATTTTTTAAGAAATTATTTTTCTTTAAATTAAATTTAAATTTTATTTATGAGTAACATATGTATTTTTTATAATATTTTAAATTTTTAAAATATTTATTTAATTAAAAATTTTAAAAATATATTTTTGAAATTATTTTTATGAAAAGGATATTTTAATTAAAATTTTCATTATAAATTATGGATTTTTTAATTTTAATTTTTTTTTTTTTTTTTTTTTTTTTTTTTTTTTTTTTTTTTTTTTTTTTTTTTTTTTTTTTTTTTTTTTTTTTTTTTTTTTTTCACAAAACTCTTAGAATATCATCCTATTATTAGTTTTAATAAATATTTAATAAAAGTTCTGATAAATTAATTTTGTTAGGTTTTGTTAAGTTATTTCATATTATTAATAATTTATATAAAAAAATATTTTTGATGTTATAAAAAATTACAAGAAATTTATTTTAGAAATTTATTTAGGTATATAATTTTTTTTAAAATTTACTAAGGAGAATAAAAATTCTTTAATTTCAAATAAGTCTCATAAAGATAATATTTTGAAAATTTATCAATTAAATTCGTTTTATTTCCATACAGGATGTAATAAAGTGTATTGAAAAAAAAATAATCCATTATTTAATAAGATTAAAAATGGAGATTGGTTTTATTTTATGTATGATTATGTATTTTTGATTAATTCTATTAAAATTTCTAAAATATTTTAAAATTTTTTTTAGTGCGGTTATTTAAAAAGAAAATTTTTATGGCTTTCAGTTTCATCTAGAATTATCTGGTGATTCTGGAATGAAATTTTTAAAAATTTTTTAAACATTACACAATTTAATTTTTTTTAGAAATATGAAAATATATGAATAAATTTTATAAATTTATTAATTTTTTAATTTTTATTAAATAAAAAAATATAAAAAAATAATTTATTAAAATCAAAAAAAAAATTTTAATTTAAAAATTTTTTAATAATTAAGGTATTAAAAAAAATGTTGTCTAAAATAATAATTTTATTTTTTGGTGTAAAAAATGGATTTTTTTAGATAAAATTGGAATTAAATATAATAAAATAATTGAAAATATGTTTTATTTATTAAATAAATATTTTCCAAATAAAGTTGATGAATTATTTTTTTATAATATTTCTATTTTTGTATATAAAATATTAATTGAAAAATATTATATTTTAAAAGTTTCTGAAATAATTAATATGCCATTTGGTGTTTCTAGAAGAATAAAAAGTTTTTCAGACGTTAAAGAAATTTTATGTGTTAGTGCTAATAAGATTTCGATAAATTTTTATGTAATAAATAATCTTGATTTAATTAGTAGAATTTCAGATAAATTTGGTAGATAATCTGTATTAGTTTATATCACTTCATATTATTAAAAAAAATAAAAAGAATATTTTTTTTCCAAGGATTTTCAAAAAAAAATTTTTTTTAAAAAAATATAGAAAATAATTTTTGGATCGAAAAATTTCAAAAATTAGGAGCTGGAGAAATTTTTTTAAATTTAATTGACAAAAGTAGAACGAAAGATAGATATGATGTAAAGTAATTAAGATATATAAATAAATTTTTTAAAATTTCATTGATAGCATCTGGAGGTTCTGGAAAACTTAATCATTTTTATGATGTTTTTAAATTTTTTAATTTTAATGGAGTTTTATTATCTTCTAATTTTTATAAAAATTTGAATAATTGAAAAACTTTAAAAATTTTTTTATTGATGAAAAATATAGAAGTTCGATAAATTGATATTATTTTTAAGAAATATATTTTTAAATAAATATATATTATATTTTTTAAAAAATTTTTTATTTTTATATAATTTTATTTTTTTTATTTTTTATATATTTTTTTTAAAATTTTTTATTTGTTTTTTTTAAATTTTTTTTTATATTGGTTAAAATAAATAAAAAAAAATGTTTAAAATGCTATTTATTTTATATTTTATATATAAAATAGGTTTAATTTATTTAAAATAATATATAATTTAAATATATTTTTTTTATTTTTAAAATTTTATATTTTTTTATTTTTTTCTTTTTTTTTATAATTTCATAATATTTATTATTTTATAAAATAATGAATTTAATTTTAAAAAAAACTTTAAAGAACAATTATTTTTTTATAAAAAAATAAAAAATATCTAAAAAAAATAGGAGAGCATATAATGGAGTTGAACGAAATTGGAGTAATTGGAATGGCTGTAATGGGTCGAAATTTAGCTTTAAATATAGAAAATAAGAATTATACTGTTTCTATTTTTAATAGATCTAAAGAAAGAACGCAAGAAGTACTTAAAAATAATAAACATAAAAAAATATTTGGTTTTTATACTATTAAAGATTTTATTTTTTCTTTAAAAAAACCTAGAATAATTTTATTAATGGTAAAATCTGGACTTTCAACAGATTCTACAATTGATTTAATTCTTCCTTTTTTAAGTAAAAATGATATTGTTATTGATGGAGGTAATAGTTTTTATAAAGATACTATTAAAAGAAATTTTAAATTATCTAAAAATAAAATAAATTTTATTGGAGCTGGAATTTCTGGAGGAGAAGAAGGAGCATTAAACGGTCCTGCAATTATGCCTGGAGGACAAAAAAGTGCTTATAAAAAAGTTTCATCTTTATTTAATAAAATATCAGCTAAAACAAAAAATAATGAATCTTGTGTAGATTATATTGGTTCGGATGGATCTGGACATTATGTAAAAATGGTTCATAATGGAATTGAATATGGAGATATGCAGTTAATTTCTGAAGCTTATTTTATATTAAAAAATTTTTTAAAAATAGATAATAAAGAATTATCTGATATTTTTTCAAAATGGAATAAAGGTGAATTAAAAAGTTATTTAATAGAAATAACAAAAAATATTTTTTTAAAAAAAGATCGTGAAGGCAATTATTTAATTGATGTTATATTAGATGAAGCAAGTAATAAAGGTACTGGAAAATGGACTAGTAAAAGTGCTTTAGATTTAAACGAACCTTTATCACTTATTACTCAATCTGTATTTTTTAGGTATTTATCATCTCTTAAATCTCAAAGATTTTTGGCAGCAAGTTTATTGAATGGTCCAAAGAAAAATAAGTATACTGGTAATAAAGAAGAATTTATAGAAAATGTAAGAAAATCTTTATATTTTGGAAAGATTATTTCATATGCTCAAGGTTTTTCTCAATTACATTCAGCTTCTAAAAAGTATAATTGGAATTTAAATTATTCTAAAATTTCAAAAATTTTTAGAGCGGGTTGTATTATTAGAGCTGATTTTTTAAAAGAGATTATTAAAGCTTATGAACATGATAATAATTTATTAAATTTATTATTAACACCATATTTTACAAAAATTTCTAATTTATATCAAAAATCTTTAAGAAAAATTGTTTCTTATTCAATTATAAATGGTATACCAGTTCCAGCATTTTCTTCTGCAATAGCATATTATGATTCATACAGATTAGTAAATTTACCTTCTAATTTAATTCAAGCTCAAAGAGATTATTTTGGAGCTCATACATATCGTAGAAAAGATCGAAAAGGAATTTTTCATACTAATTGGTTGGATTAAAAAAACAAAAAAATTAAAATAATAGACATGATAATTTTTTTTTAAAAAATATATTTTTTAATAAAATTATAATTTCTTGATATATTTTTTTTTATAAAAAATAAAAAAACTTTCTTAGAAAAATTTTATATTAATTTTATCTAAGAAGGTTTTTTTATAAAAAAATATTTTTTATTTATTTTTTTTTAATTTTTTTCTTATTTTTTTAAATTTCCAAATATTATTAAATATTTTAATAATTGTTTTAATATATGTTTTAATAACATTTGAACCAGTATTTTCTTCATAAAATTTTTTATTTTTGTATTTAATAAAAATATTTATATTGACTGATTGAATTTTTTTTTTATTTGTATATTTTATTTTAAATTTTTTTAATGAGGTATTTATAAAAAGAATTTTATTAAAAGCTTTATTAATTCCATATATTTGATCATTTTTTGTTTTAATTTTTATTTTTTTTATTTTATTTCCACATAAAATTTTTAAAAAAATTGTTGTTTTTCCAGAAATTTCTGAAAAAATTTTTAAATTTTTTAGTTTAAAATAATTTTTTTTCATATTGTTATTTTTAATAAATGCAAGAGATTCTAAATCATAATCGAAAATTTGTCCTTTTTTATCGGCTAATTCTAAAAATTCTTTATACAATTTTTTTAGATTATAACTTTTTTCTAAATGTCCTAATTCTTTCATTCTTTGTTTTACTGCTGCTCTACCAGAACGAGATGTTAAATTAAGTCTTTTTCTTTTTAAACCTATATCTTTTGGTACCATAATTTCATAATTTTTTTTATTTTTTATAACTCCATCTTGATGAATTCCAGATGAATGAGAAAATGCATTTTTTCCAATTATTGCTTTATTAATTGGTATAGGTACTTTACAAATTTTACTAACTATTTTACTAGTTTGATATATTTTTTTATGATTTATATTTGTATAGAAATTAAGTAATTTTTTTCTTGTTTTAATGGTCATAATTATTTCTTCTAATGCAGCATTACCTGCTCTTTCACCTATGCCAATCATTGTACCTTCAATTTGTCTTGCACCTGTTTGTATAGCTGAAATAGAATTTCCTACAGCCATTCCTAAATCATTATGGCAATGTACTGAAATTATCGCTTTATCAATATTTGGTACACGTTTATATAATTTTGAAATAATTTCTTTAAATTCATTTGGCAATGTATATCCTACTGTATCAGGAATATTAATTGTTGTTACTCCATTTTTTATCAAAGATTCTACAATATTACATAATTCATCAATGTTCGTTCTTCCTGCATCTTCACAAGAAAATTCTATATCATTTGTATATTTTTTTGCTATTTTTATTGATTTTATAGCCATTTCTTGAATTTCTTTAAAATTTTTTTTTAGTTTAGATTCTATATGTAATTTCGACGTACCTAAAAATAAATGAATTCTAAAGTTTTCTAATTTTGACATTGCTTTTGCTGCAATTTTTATATCTTTTTCAACACATCTAGCTAGACTACATATTGTGCTATTTTTTACGTTTTTACAAATTTCTTGAACTGATTTAAAATCTCCAGGTGAAGAGACAGGAAATCCAGCTTCAATTACATCAATTTTCATTTTATCTAAAGCTAAAGCAATTTGTACTTTTTCTTTTGTATTTAAACTTGCTTGTAAAGATTGTTCTCCATCTCGAAGCGTTGTATCAAATATAATAATTTTTTCTTTCATAATATTTTTTATCTAATGATTTTTTATTTTGTTTAAAAAAAAATAAATATTATTTTTTTTACAACATTTAGTTTTTTTTAAATATTTTTATATAGAAAATATTTTTTAAAATTATGAAAATAATTTTCTTTTTTCAAGAAATTTTGGTATATTTTTTTTTTCATAATTTAAAATATCTTTTATATACTTTAATGTTAAATCAATAGAATCTAGTCCATTTAATAGTTTTAAACGATATGATTCATTAATCGAAAATTTATAAATTGTTTTTTTAAAAATAATATTTTTTTTAACTAAATTAATAACACATTTTTTATTTATATTTTTTTTAATTTTACATATAATTTGTTGTATAGTTTTTTCTGGAAGTTTTATGAGTAAAAGATTATTATTAATACTATTATTGTAAAAAATGTCTGAAAATTTTGAAGAAATAATTGCTTTAAATCCATAATCCATTAGAGCCCATACTGCATGTTCTCTAGAGGATCCACATCCAAAATTTTTTCCAGTAATTAAAATACTTGAATTTTTGTATTTATTTTTATTTAAAATAAATTTTTTATTAATACTTTTCCCTTTGTCATCTAAAAATCTCCAATTATGAAAAAGATTTTTTCCAAATCCTAATTTATCTGTTTTTTTTAAAAATTGTTTAGGTATAATAATATCTGTATCAATATTAATAATATTTATAGGAACTATCTTACCTTTATGTATATTAAATTTTTTCATTTAATTATTTCTTCTTTTTTTTTATAAAATATAATTTTTGTACATCTATAAAATAACCAAATATTGCAGCTGCTGCAGCCATAGATGGACTAACTAAATGTGTTCTTCCTCCTCTTCCTTGACGTCCTTCAAAATTTCTATTACTTGTAGATGCGCATCTTTCTTTATTTTTTAATTTATCATTATTCATACCTAAACACATAGAACAACCTGAATATCTCCATTCAAATCCTGATTTTATAAATATTTTGTGTAGTTCTTCTTTTTCAGCTTGTTTTTTTACTGAATTAGATCCTGGAACTATTATTGCTTGAACATTTTTATGTACTTTTTTTCCTTTAACTATTTTAGATACTTCTCTTAAATCTTCAATTCTTGAATTAGTACATGATCCAATGAATACTTTATCAATGGAAATATTTTTTAAATAAGAATTAGGTTGAAGATCCATATATAAAAAAGATTTTTTTGCTGATTTTTTTTGATTTTTATTTTTAAAATATTTAATTTTAGGAGTTTTTTCATTTATAGAAATTATTTGATCTAAATTAGTTCCCCATGTAATTTGAGGTTCAAGATCATTTATATCAATAGAAAAATTTTTATCGAAGTAAGAGTTTTTATCTGATTTTAATTTTTTCCAATATTTTACAGCGTTATTCCAATATTTTTTTTTTGGAGAAAATTTTTTATTTTTTAAATATTTAAAAGTTTTTTTATCTGGAGCTATTATTCCAGATTTTGCTCCCATTTCTATAGCCATATTACATATAGTCATTCTTTCTTCTATGGTAAATTTTTTAATTGTTTCTCCTGTGAATTCAATTACATATCCAGCTCCTCCAGAAGAACCTATTTTTTTTATTATATATAGTATAACGTCTTTTGCAAAAACTCCTGGTTTTAAAGATCCATTGATATTAATTCTCATATTTTTAAATTTTTCTTGTTGCAACGTTTGAGTTGCTAATACATGCTCTACTTCTGAAGTTCCAATACCAAAAGATAATGCGCCAAAAGCTCCATTTGTAGATGTATGAGAATCGCCGCATACGACTGTCATTCCTGGTAAAATCATTCCTTTTTCTGGAGCAATGACATGAATAATTCCTTGATTTTTATGAGATATGTCATATAAAGGTATTTTTTTTTTTTTACAATTTTTTATTAAAGTTTCCATTTGAATTTTAGCCATTTTACTAGAATCTGACGTTTTTCTTGTTGTTGTGGAAACATTATGATCCATTGTTGCAAAACTTTTATTAGGTTTTCGAACTGTTCTATTTTTTTTTTTAATTTCATAAAATGCTTGAGGAGAAGTGACTTCATGAATTAAATGTAAATCAATGTATAAAATAGGATTTTTACTTTTTGAATTTATTAAGTGTTGTTCATATATTTTTTCATATAATGTTTTATCCATTTTTTTTATCCTTCTATTAACGATTTAACAATTTCGTTTCCCATTTCTTTAGTACTAAGAAATTTTTTTCCATGTGATAGATCATATGTTTTATAACCTTTTAAAAGAGTTTTTTTTACTGCTAAATTTATTAAATTTGATAAATTATTCATATTAAAACTATATTTTAGTAACATAGATAGAGACAATATTTGTGCAATAGGATTAGCAATTTTTTTTCCTTGAATATCTGGTGCAGACCCTCCTGCTGGCTCATATAAACCAAATTTTTTTTCATTTATACTAGCTGATGGTATCATGCCTATAGAACCAGTTAAAATACCATATTGGTCTGATATAATATCTCCAATAAGATTTGGACATAAAATCACATCAAATTTATTTGGGTTTTTAATAATTTGCATAACAGCGTTATCGAAATATAAATGAGATAATTTTACTTTAGGATAATTTATTGAGATTTTATTTACAGTTTTTCTCCATAATTTAGAAGTTTGAAGAACATTAGATTTATCTATAGAAAGAACTTTAAATTTTCTATTCATAGCTTCTTTAAAAGCTATTTTTGCAATTCTTTCGATTTCATATGTATGATAGATTGTTGTATCTATAGCATAATGTTTATTTTTTTCTTTAACTTCTTTCGATGGTTGTCCAAAATAAATTCCACCTGTTAAATCTCTTATACACAGAATATCAAATCCTTTTTTTGAAATTTTTTTATTTAAAGGTGATAAATTATATAGTTTCTTAATTAGTATAGAAGGCCTTAAATTAATAAAAAATTTAAAATATTTTCTAATAAATAATAAAGATGAGACTTCTGGTCTTTTATTAGATGGTAAATTATCCCATTTTGGTCCACCTATAGAACCAAGTAAAATTGCATCAGATTTTTTACATCCAAGTAAAGTTTTTTTTGGAAGAGATTTTCCATATTTATCAATTGCAATTCCTCCTATATCATATTCTTTTGTAGATATTTTTGTATTAAATTTTTTATTTAAAATTTTTATTATTTTATAAGCTTCTTGCATAACTTCTGGACCAATGCCATCGCCCGGTAAAACTGCTATTTTATATTTTTTTTTTAAATTATTCATTTTTTTATATTTATTATTAATTAAAAATATAACTAATCGTATCATATAAGCAAATAGTTTGAAACTTTTCAAATATATAATGACTTTAAAAAAATGTTTTTAAAAATAAAATATTTAGAAAATGTAGTATATAATTTAAAATTATAAGGAAATATATATAATATGATATAATTAAAATTGTATATTTTTTTATATTTTTCAAAATAAAAATATTATTTTAATAATTAATTTAAGCGAAGTACTGAAATGAGATTGTGTGATAGAGATATTGAAAAGTTAATAATAAAAAAAAAAATAATTATTGATCCTTTACCAAAAATAGAAGAAATAAATGGATTAACTCTAGATATACACTTAAGTAATAAATTTAGAATATTTGAAGATGATAAACATACAGTTATTGATTTACAAAAATATTCTGAAGACATTAAGTCAAAGTTGAAAAAATGTATAAGTAATGAAATTATAATTAATGATAATGAATCTTTTATTTTAAAACCCAAAGATTTTGTTTTATCTATGACAGCAGAGAGAATTTCTATTTCAGATAATTTAGTTGGATGGTTAGATGGTAGGTCTTCTTTAGCGAGGTTAGGTTTAATGATACATATGACTTCTCATAGAATTGATCCAGGATGGAATGGAAATATTGTTTTAGAAATTTTTAATGCAGGAAAATATATTTTATCTTTAAATCCAGGAATTGCTATTGCTGCATTAAGTTTTGAAAGATTATCTGGATACTCTAAAAGACCTTATCGTTTAAAAAAAAATTCAAAGTATTTTAATCAATCTAGTATTATTTCTAGTTTAATATATAAAGATTAATTTTTTAATTTTTTAAAATTATAAAAAAATTTTTTTTATTTTTTTTTAAAATTATTATTTTATAATAATTTGATAAAATATTTTTTATATAGGATAAAATTAATTCAAATGAATAAAGAATTATTTAAAAAAAAAATTTTAGTAACTTGCGCTTTACCATATGCAAATGGACCTATACATATAGGTCATTTATTAGAACACATTCAAGCAGATATTTGGGTAAGATACCATAAAATGCGAGATAGAAAAGTATTTTTTATTTGTGCAGATGATACACATGGCACTCCAATTATGTTAAAAGCTAAGGAAATGAATATTATTCCTAATGTTTTAATTAAAAATGTTTTAAAAGAACATATTTTAGATTTCTCTAAATTTAATATTTCTCATGATTATTATAGTCATACTAATAGTAAGGATAATTTTGATTTTTCAAATAAGATATTTCTCAAGTTAAAAAAAAAAAAATATATTATAAAAAAAAAAATTTTTCAATTATATGATTCTACAAAAAAAATTTTTTTACCTGATAGATTAGTAAAAGGATCTTGTCCAAAATGTAAAAAAAAAAATCAATATGGTGATCATTGTGAAAATTGTGGGTGTGTATATTCTGCATCAGATTTATTATTTCCTAAATCAGAATTATCTAATAGTATTCCAGTATTAAAAGAATCAACTCATATATTTTATAATTTACCTATTTTTACAAATCAGTTAAAAGATTGGATATTTTCTGGAGTTTTACAAAAAACAGCAGAGAATAAAATTAGAGAATGGTTTTTAAAGGGATTAAAAAAATGGGATATCTCTAGAGATTCTCCTTATTTTGGTTTTAAAATTCCTGGTTATAAAAATAAATATTTTTATGTTTGGTGGGATGCTTCAATATGTTATATCAGTACTTTTAAAAGTTTTTTAAAACAAAAAAAAAATATTTCTTTTGATGAATTTTGGAAAAATGATAGTTCTACAGATTTATATCATTTTATAGGAAAAGATATAATATATTTTCATAGTTTGTTTTGGCCAGCTATTTTGTTAGGAATTAATTTTAGATTACCTACAAAAATTTTTGTTCATGGATATGTGAATTTTAAAAAAAAAAAAATGTCTAAATCAAAAAACAAATTAATTTCAGCTCGCGCTTGGTTAAAATATTTTGATTCAGATAGTTTAAGATATTATTATGCTTCTCAATTATCTTCTTCTATAAAAGATATTGAATTTAATACACAGGAGTTTATTAATAGAATTAATTCTAACATAGTAAATAAAATAGTAAATTTAGCATCACGATGTTCGAGTTTTATTAATATTAATTTTCATGGTGTTTTAAGTGAATTTTTATTAAAAAAGGATTTATATGATTTATTTTTTAAAAAAACAAAAAAAGTTTTATATTTATTTCAAAAACAAGAGTTTTCTTCTATTATAAGAATAATAACTAAATATTCTGATATTGCTAATAATTATATTAATAATCAAGCTCCTTGGAAATTGTCTCAAATTAATAAAAATGATATAAATATACAATTAATTTGTACAATGGGAATAAATTTATTTCGTTTTTTAATAACTTGGTTAAAGCCAATTATGCCAAATTTAAGTAATCGAGTTGAATCTTTTTTAAAATGTAAATTGTCTTTTCATAATCTTAAAAATCCTTTATTAAAACATAAAATTTCTATTTTTTTTCATTTATATAAAAGAATTTCAAATTCTTTAATTAATGTTTTTTAGTTTTTTGTATTCCATATTATAGATATTTTTTTTTTTTTTGTATTGTATTTTTGTTGTGTGACACATTTTCCAATAATGGAAATAAATTTATCATTATAAAATAGAAGTGGAATTTTTTTTCTTTTCCATGGTGGTATTTTCAATTCATTAAATATTTTTTTTAATTTTTTTTTATTATTTTTAGTTTGAAATTTTTTGTTTGTTTGAAATTTAATTGTTACCAATTGATTTTTTTTTGGTTTTTTTATTCTTATTTCTTTTTTTGCATATTTTTTATTTTTTATTTTTAAAGAACCAAGATTATTTGGTAGTATTAGTTTCTTGTATGGAGGATACCAAAATATTATATTATTTTTAATATTTGGTGTATTTTTTATACAAAATAAGTAATTTTTATAATTCCATATATTATATTTTTTAAAAACTATTTTAGGGTTTTTTTTTTTTTTATTATATATGACGCTTTTAAAAATGTTTTTTAAAAGTATTAATGATGGACTTGAAATTTTATTAATATTCATCCATTTTCTAACGATTATATGTTGAGTTTTTAAATCTAATTTTTTTATTTTTTTTAGATTTAAAGATTTTTTTTTAAATAAATTTTTTTTTATGATTGGTTTAATAAAATTATTTAGTACAATATTTTCGTGTTGAATTAATTGAGTTGTTCTAAAACAATTTTTTTGAAAATATTTCCATCTATTTGTTAGTATAGGAATTATCTTGTGTCTAATAAAATTTCTATCATAAGAAATATTATAATTACTTTTATCAGTTATCCATTTTATTTTTTTTTTACATGCCCATTTTTTGATTTCTTGTCTTGAAAATTTTAATAATGGTCTTATTAAAATATTTTTATAAAATTTTTTTTTATAAGATATTCCAGATAGTCCTTGTGGTCCACTTCCTCTTTTTATAGCTAAAATTAAAGTTTCACATTGATCGTTTAGGTTATGTCCTGTAAGAAGAACTTCATTATTTAATAAATGTTTTTTGAATAATTTATATCTTTTTTTTCTTGCTTGACATTCTACATTACTATTTTTAAGAAATATTTTTTCTTCTATGAATGAGATATTTTTTTTGAAACAGATTTTTTTACAATGTTTATTCCAAAAATTTGATTTTGAACTTATTTGATGATTAATATGAATTGCTCTGATTTTAATTTTTTTTTTTTTTTGAATTTCTAATAGTTTATATAATAAAACAGTAGAATCTATTCCTCCACTAAAGGCTACTAAAAATTTTTTATATTTTAATATTTTTTTTTTGAAATTTAACATATTATTTTGTACATTTTATTTTTTATATTTCTATATTTTTTTAAAATTAAAATTAATAATACGTTCGAGCGGATTTGAACCGCTGACTTCTACCATGTCATAGTAGCGCTCTACCAACTGAGCTACGAACGTTTTTTATATATTTTAAATAATTTTTTTTTTATTGTAAATAAATAATTTATATTAATATTTTTATAAAAATTTTTTTTTTTATTTTTTGTTTTTTTTAATGTATTTTATAGTGAAAACATGTTAACTAAAATTGTTAGATAAATATCTCAAGTTTTGTATATAAAAAGATAATTATTATTAATATTTTTTTATCATTCCTAATTTTTTTTTAAAAAAATAAAATTTGTTATTCTATTTCAAATAATTGTTTTTATTGAACTGTGATTGATTTTTTTAAAAAATAGAAAAATTTAATATTATAGAAGAAATTTTTTATAAAACTTATTTTAATTTAATTAAAAAAGATGATAAAATTGATATTGAAAGATCTACAAAATTTAATAATGAAATTTTAGTAAATATTATTTCCGGATATATTATAAACATTTCTAAAATTATTAAGATTTTAGAATATAAAAAATATACAGTATTTTATTAAAATTCAATAATATTAATTTTATGAAATATATATTTTATAAATGATTTATTTGTTTAGATGATATTAGTTTAACTTCTTAAAAAATTTTTTATAATTTTTTATATTTTTATGATATTAGAAATTTTTTTAAAAACTATTTTTTTTTTCAGATTTTTGTAATTACATAAATTTTGAGGTTTATTTAATTTTTTAAAATTATTATAGAAATATTTTTAAGATGTTTTCAATAAAAAAGTATTGAACAATACGAATTAGTTTTTTTTTTAAAATAAAATATTTTTTATTTTTTATAAATTTAAATATTTTTTTAAAATTATTTATTTTAATAAAAACAAGGTTTAATAAAAATTGTTATAATTTATGAATTTAAAAACACAAATTAAAATTTTATTATTATTAAAAAAAAAATATTTAAAAAAAAGACGAACGGAGTTATTATACTCTTCTGATTTTGAATGTTTAATTTCTGTTATGTTATCTGCACAATCAAGAGATATTTTAGTTAATAAAGTTACTAAAAATCTTTTTAATATTGCAAATAATCCAGAAAAAATTTTTTTGTTAGGTAGAAAAAAATTACAATTTTTTATCAAAAAAATTGGTTTATTTCGAATTAAATCAAAAAATATTTTTAATACTTGTTGCATTTTACTAAAAAAATATAATAGTAAAATACCTTCTTCTAGGAAAAGTTTAGAGAGTTTACCTGGAGTTGGACGTAAAACATCTAATCTTGTATTAAATCTTGTATTTAATAAAAAAACTATTGCAGTTGACACACATGTTTTTAGAGTATGTAATAGAATAGGTTTTGCGATAGGAAAAAGTCCAATTGTAGTTGAAAGAATTTTATTAAATGTTGTTCCAAATAATTTAAAATTATATGTTCATAGTTTATTTTTATTACATGGTAAAAAAGTTTGCACGGCAAAAAAATTAAAATGTAATATATGTGTTTTATATAAATTATGTGAATTTAAAAATAAATTATAATTTTTTCTATTTTTTGCTATTTATATTGTAATTTTAATAAATTATAAGGTTATTATTTTGAAAAAAAAAATTTTTACTGAATTAAAAAAACGTTTATTAATTTCTCAAATTACAAACGAAAAAAAAGTTGAGGATTTTTTAAACAATCAGTGTATTTCAGTGTATTGTGGTTTTGATCCAACAGCAGATAGTTTACATATAGGTCATATTCTTCCTTTATTGTTTTTAAAACGCTTGCAGTTAAAAGGACATAAACCAATTATCTTAATTGGTGGTTCAACTAGTTTAATTGGGGATCCAAGTTTTAAATTAAAAGAAAGAAAATTTTTTTCTTTAAATAATACTTCTACTTGGATTAAAAAAATTATAAATCAAATTTCATTATTTTTGGATTTTACTAAAAAATATAATAAACCAATTATTTTAAATAATAGTTCTTGGTTTAGAAAATTAAATATAATTTCTTTTTTACGAGATATAGGAAAACATTTTTCAATTAGTAAAATGATAAATAAAGAATCTGTCAAAAATAGAATAAATAGACATAAACAAGGAATTTCATTTACTGAATTTTCTTATAGTTTATTACAAGCTTATGATTTTTCTTATTTATATAAAAAATATCAGGTAATGTTACAAATAGGTGGTTCTGATCAATGGGGGAATATTACTTCTGGTATTAGTTTAACTCATTATTTACATAAATCTGAGGTTTTTGGATTAACTTTACCACTTTTAACTCAATCTTCTGGACAAAAATTTGGAAAAAGTGAATTAAAAACTATATGGCTTGATCCAGATAAAACTACTCCATATGAATTTTATCAATTTTGGGTTAATACTACAGATCAAAATGTTTATGATTATTTAAAATATTTTACTTTTATAAGTTTAAAAAGAATAAAAAAAATGAAAAAAAATGATGAACTTAATAAAACATTTATTCAATCGAAAGAAATATTAGCAAAA
The DNA here is from genome assembly GCA_011754245.1 of Buchnera aphidicola (Periphyllus aceris). GTDB lineage: Bacteria > Pseudomonadota > Gammaproteobacteria > Enterobacterales > Enterobacteriaceae > Buchnera_J > Buchnera_J aphidicola_BF. Next base: position 6,823 of record JAAMXG010000005.1, on the reverse strand, counting down.
TATTTAACTTGTTTAGTTCATGGAAATAAAAATTATTATTTTTCAAAAAAAGTTTCTAAGATTTTTTTTAAAAAAAAATTAGATGGTTTAACGTTAAAAGATTTTAAAAAATTAATAAAATATAAATCTCCATCTTTAGTATTAGAAAAAAGAGAGTATAGCTTACAAGAAGCTTTATATTTAACAGAACTAGCTACTTCTTATAGACATGCTAAAGATTTAATTTTTTCTAATTCTATTACAATTAATTATAAAAAACAAAATAATATAAATTATGTTTTTTTAAATACAGATAAATTTTTTCATAAATATACTATAATATGTCGGGGTAAAAAGAAATATTTTCTTTTAATATGGAGATAATATAAATTTTTTATATTTTTATAAAATTTTTGTATTTATTTGAAAACTTTCTCCACATCCACATGTATTTTGTATTTTTTTATGAGAAAATTTAAAACTTTTTTGAAAGTTATTTTTAATAAAATCAATTTTTATTCCGTCAATTAGTTTTATTTTTTTTTTTGAAACAATTAATTTAATATTTTTTTTATTAAAAATAATGTCTTTATTTTTAATTTTATGACAATATTCTAAGATGTATTTAAATCCAGCGCATCCTGATTTTTTTATATTTATTCTAAAATTATATATTTTTTTTTTTTTTATTATGTGAAGAATTTTATAAAAAGATCTTTTTGTGAGAATTATTCCTTTTAGTTTTTTTTTTTTTGATTTTAATAAATATTCTTTCATATTATTATTTTACTCTATTTTTGAACATTTTTTAAAATAATTTAAAAAAATATAATAATTATTTTATGTATTTTAAAAAATAAATTTTTATCATTAATACAATTTTTTTTTATTTATATAATATAATATATTATGGTAATTTTAAAATAAAGTTTGTGTTTTAAAAGTACATAAATGATTAAGGTATAATTTCATGAAAAATCCAAAAAATAAAATGGATTTATCACAGATTATTGTTATGACAGTTTCTATCGCATCTATTATTATAGCAAGTTTTTATATTGTTTATCCATTTTTAAAAAGTTTATTTTGGGCTAGCATGATAGTAATTTCTACTTGGCCAATTTTTTTAAAATTAGAAAATTTTTTAAATAGAAAAAGACATTTGTCTATTTTTTTAATTATTTTATCTTTATTATTATTATTTTTTTTTCCTATTTTTCTTTTTCTTCATAGTTTAATTGAAAATGGTATTATTTTTATTAATTGGATTACAATGGGAGATTATAAATTAACTAATTTATATTGTTTTAAAAATAATTTTATGTATGATACAAAACTGAAATTAGAACATCATACTTTATTAGATCAAAATAGTAAATATATAATATATTTTTTTAAACCATATTTTTATCAATTAATTAAATTTTTTTTTTCTAAAATTAATATTTTAATTAAATTTTCAGTTGATTTATTTTTTGTTGTTTTTTTTAGTTATTTACTTTATTGGAAAGGTGAAATTATAAAGTATATAATTGATGATCTTTTATTTCGATTAAACTCTAAATTAATAGGTTCTTCTTTAACATCGATTTTTGGAAAATCAATTCGTTCAGTTGCATTAGGAATTCTTTTAACTGCTTTTTTTCAAGGTATTTTAGCTGAATTAGGTTTGTTGTTAATAGGTATTCCATATTCTATTTTTATAATTATTTTTATTATTTTTTTATCATTAATTCAAATAGGATCTTTTCCAGTATTAATTCCAATTGTATTGTGGTTATATTGGAAAAAATTTTTTGTTTATGGAACTTTTCTTTTATTATGGAGTTTTTTTCTCTCTATTTTAGATAGTGTGATGAAATTTTTGTTTATAAAAATTGGAATTAATTTACCTGTTTTTTTAATTGTTTCAGGAGTATTAGGTGGATTTATCTCATTTGGAATGATAGGATTATTTGTTGGTCCTGTTATTTTAGATATTACTTATAGAATTGTTTTATCTTGGATTAAAAAAAAATAAAAAAAATTATCTAAAATAAATCAAATAAAAAAAAATATTATAAGAAAAATTTTTGTCTTTTTTTTAAAAAAAATATTTATTTTATAAAATTATTTTTTTTACAAAATTTATTTAAATTTATTAAATAAATATAAATTTTTTATTTTTATTTTAAATTTTTTATATAAAAATTTTTTATAAAATAATAATATATATTATAATTAAATTTTTATATGATTTAATTTATTTATAATAAATTAAATAAAATTTTTAAAAAAAATATTTTATCCATTCTTATTATTTTAAATTATAGAGAAATATATGAAAAAATCAGATGAATTAAGAACTATCAGATTAGATCCTTTAATTACTCCAGCAAAATTATCAGAAATGTATCCTATTACTTCAGATATTGTTGATAATGTGATTAACTCAAGAAAAAGAATTTCAAATATTATGTCTGGAAAAGATGATCGCTTATTAGTTATAATTGGTCCATGTTCAGTACATGATCCAATTGCTGCTATAGATTATGCTCATAGATTAAACGATTTAAAAAAGAAATATTCTTCTTCATTAGAAATAGTTATGAGAACATATTTTGAAAAACCAAGAACAGTAATTGGTTGGAAAGGTTTAATTTCTGATCCTGATATTGATAATACTTTTAAAGTTAACAAAGGTTTAGCTTTAGCTAGAAAATTATTATTAGATATTAATAGAATGGGATTACCTGCAGCAACTGAATTTTTAGATATGGTTATTGGACAGTTTATTAATGATTTAATTAGTTGGGGTGCTATAGGAGCACGAACTACTGAAAGTCAAATTCATCGTGAAATGGCATCTGCTTTATCTTGTCCTGTTGGCTTTAAAAATGGAACAGATGGAAATACTTTAATTGCAATAGATGCTATCAGAGCTGCTCAATTTCAACATGTTTTTTTAGCTCCTAATAAAAATGGACGTATGATGATTAATCATACTAGTGGAAATTATTTTTCTCATATTATTATGAGGGGTGGAAAAAAACCAAATTATCATCAAAAAGATATTAATCGAGCTATATTAAATTTAAGAAAATTTAAATTACCAGAACGCTTAATGATTGATTTTAGTCATGGAAACAGTTTAAAACAATATAAATTACAATTTAAAGTATCTGAATCTGTTTGTAGAAAAATTATGAATGGGTCAAAAAATATTTTTGGTGTAATGATAGAAAGTTTTTTAAAAGAAGGATCTCAAATTATTTCTGAAAAAAATAAAATGACATATGGTCAATCAATTACTGATGCTTGTTTAGATTGGAATGATAGTGTTTTAATTTTAAAAAATTTATATAAAGCTGTTTGTAAAAAAAAGTAATTTTTTAGAAAAATAATTATTTTTTTAAAATTTTTTTTGTTTAAAATTTTATTGTTAATTAGTTTAAGGATATTAGATGCCTCTTATTAAATTTTCTGATGGTAGTTTTAAAAATTATAAAGAACCTGTATCTGTTAAAAAAATTGCTCAGGATTTTAAAAAAACTGATAAAGTACCTTATATTGCTGGATTAATAAATAAAAAAATAATTGATTTTAATACTTTAATATATCAAGATTCTGAATTATTTTTTATTAAAAAAACTGATTTTTTTGGTTTAAAAATTATTCGAAATACTTTTGTTCATTTATTAGGATATAGTATAAAATCTTTATGGCCTAATGTTAAATTATGTAAATCTTTTGTGGATGAATCAAATTTTTATTATGATTTTTATAATACAAATCCAATTTCTACAAAAGATATTTTGTCTATTAAAAAAAAAATGAATTTTTTTATAAAAAAGAAATATAATATTTTTTTAAAAAGAAAAAGTTATGAAGATTTTAAAAAAATTTTAATAAATTTAAAAGAATTTTATAAAATTAAAATTTTGAAGTTGAATTTTAAAAAGAATAGTTTTATTTCTTTTTATTCTCATGAAAATCATATTGATTTTTTAACTGGAGTACAAGCTCCTAAAATAAATTTTTGTAAATATTTTAAATTGCAAAAAATTTCTGGTGTTTATTGGAAATCTAATAAAAAAAATATTATGATTCAAAGAATATCTGGAACTGCATGGGGGAGTAAATTACAATTAAAAAATTTTTTAAATATTTTAAAAATTAAAAAAAAAATTGATCATAGAAAAATTAATAAAAAATTAAATTTATTTCATTTAGAAGAAGATGTTCCTGGAATGGTTTTTTGGCATAATGATGGATGGTTTATATTTAGAAAATTAAAAAGTTTTATTCGAAAAAAATTAATTAAATATCAATATCAAGAAGTAAAAACTCCGTTTTTGATGAATAAGTTTCTTTGGAAACAAAGCGGACATTTAGAAAATTATAAAAATTTTATGTTTTCAACTTATTCTGAGAATAAAGAGTATTGCATTAAACCAATGAATTGTCCTGGTCATATAAAAATTTTTAACAATTCTTTAAAATCTTATAGAGATTTGCCTTTTAGAATATCTGAATTTGGTAGTTGTCATAGAAATGAATTTTCAGGATCTTTACACGGTTTAATGAGATTAAGAAATTTTACGCAAGATGATGCTCATATTTTTTGTGAAAAAAATCAATTAAAAAATGAAATTAATAATTGTATTAAGATGATTTATGAAATATATCATACTTTTTCTTTTAAAAAAATTTCAGTAAAATTGTCTACACGTCCTGAGAAAAGAATTGGTAATAATTCAGTATGGGATTATACTGAATCTGTATTAATAAATACATTAAAAGAAAATAAAATAAAATTTATTTTACAAAATGGAGAAGGTGCTTTTTATGGTCCTAAAATAGAATTTGAATTACAAGATTGTTTTAATAGACATTGGCAGTGTGGAACAATTCAATTAGATTTTTATTTACCAAAAAGATTAAAATCTTTTTATGTAGATAAAAATAATAAGAGAAAAAGTCCAGTTTTAATTCATAGAGCAATTTTAGGATCAATTGAAAGATTTATTGGAATTCTAATTGAAGAATATAGAGGATTTTTGCCAATTTGGTTAATTCCTATTCAAGTAAAAATAATTAATGTATCTGATAACAATATTGGTTATTGTAATAAAATATTTGATTTTTTGAAAAATAAAAAAATTAGAGTCGGATTAGATTTAAGAAAAAAAAATATGAGTATAAAAATACGAGAAAATGTTTTATTAAAAATTCCTTATATATTAATTTGTGGAGATCAAGAATATAAAAATAATACTATTTCAGTTAGGTATTCTTCTGGAAAAATTTTTAATAATATTTGTCTATCAGAATTTGTAAAAGAAATTTATAAAGAAATAATTTATTTTTAATATTTTTATATGGAGGAACTAAATATTAAAGGCTGGAAAAGAGTTCAAAATAATACGAGAGTACATAGAATAAATAATGAAATTCGTTCTTTAAAAGTGCGTTTAACAGGTCTTAAAAATGAAAAAATAGGTATTGTTAGTTTATCAGATGCTTTAATTAGGTCTGAATTAGAAGGAGCTGATTTAGTTGAAATTAGTCCTAATGCTGAACCTCCAGTGTGTAAAATTATGAATTATGGAAAATTTATTTATAATAAAACAAAAGCATTAAAAGAACAAAAAAAGAAACAAAAAATAGTTCACATAAAAGAAATTAAATTTCGTCCAAGTACAGATGAAGGAGATTATCAAGTTAAATTAAGGAATTTAATTCGTTTTTTAAATTATGGGAATAAAGTGAAAATCACTCTTCGATATAGAGGAAGAGAAATGGCTCATCAAAAAATAGGAATGAATGTTTTAAATAGAGTCAAAGAGGATTTAAAAGATATTTCTTTTGTTGAATTTTTTCCTTCTCGTATTGAAGGCAGACAAATGGTGATGATTTTATCTCCTAAAAAAAAATAATTATGTAACATAAAATTTTTTAAATCTTTTAAAATTTTTTGGATTATATATGAATAAATTAAAAACTTTAAAAAGTGCATCAAAACGTTTTAAAAAAACTGCATCTGGAAAATTTAAAAGAAAACAAGCTAATTTAAGACATATTTTAACAAAAAAAAATAGTACAAGAAAAAGACAATTAAGATCTAAAAAAATTGTTTCTCATTCTAACTTAAAAGCAGTAAAATTATTTTTTCCATATTCTTAAAAAAAATAATTATTTATAAATTTTTATATTACAAGAGGTATAAAAATGGCTCGAGTAAAAAGAGGTGTTTTCTCTCGTGCTCGTCATAAAAAAATTTTAAAACAAGCAAAAGGGTATTATGGAGCTAGATCTAGAGTTTTTAGAGTAGCTTATCAAGCTGTTATTAAAGCAGGTCAATATTCGTATCGAGATAGAAAACAAAGAAAAAGAAATTTTAGAAATTTATGGATTGCTCGAATTAATGCTGCAGCAAGAAAAAATAATTTATCTTATAGTTGTTTTATGAATGGTTTAAAAAAATCAGATATTACAATTAATAGGAAAATTCTTTCTGAAATAGCTATTTATGATGAAATTTCTTTTATAAAGTTAATACAAAAATCTCGTCTACACATAACATAATAAAATATAATTAAATTTATTTTTTGATTTTAATAATAAATAATTTTTTAATAATAATATATTTATATTTTTTCAAAAAAAAAAAAAAAAAAAAAAAAAAAAAAAAAAAAAAAAAAAAAAAAAATTTATTAATATATTTAATTTTTTAATATAATGTTAATAAATCTTATTTTGGAAGAATATAATGCAAAAAAAAAAAAAATTAAGTTTAAAAAATAAATTAATTTTTAGAAATTATTTAAGTGGAACTAAAAAAATTTTTCAAGATACTATTTAT
>JAAMXG010000004.1 GCA_011754245.1 Buchnera aphidicola (Periphyllus aceris) | reverse complement strand
AAATTTTTTTTTTTTTTTTTTTTTTTTTTTTTTTTTTTTTTTTTTTTTTTTTTTTTTTTTTTTTTTTGCGGGAGTTGGATTTGAACCAACGACCTTCGGGTTATGAGCCCGACGAGCTACCAAACTGCTCCATCCCGCGATATTTTTTATAATAAATATAATAACATTTATGAAAAATAAATACAATATTTTTTTTTAAAAAAAACATAAAAAACTTTTAAAAAAACTATTAATTTATGATAAAATAATATATCTTATTTTTTTAAAAATATTATATGAAATGAAATAAAAAAAAATAAATCTGAATTCGTTTCTTAAAATTTAAAAAATTTTTATAATAATAAATATATTTAATGAAATTATTAATAATAAATTATTTAAAAACATATGAATAAATTAAAAATAATAAATATTAAGAAAAAAACATTACTATTGTAAAATACAAGAAACATATGAAATACTAATTTCTAAAAAAATATTTTATTAAAAAAAAATCATGAAATTATTTCATAAAGAAAAATTATTAAAGATAAAAAAAAATTATAAATTTATAGAAAAATAAGTTACATATAAAACATATACAATAAGTTGATCTTTTAATGTTCAAATTATATTAATCATTTATGAATTATTACAAAATTTTGATTAAAAATTTGAAAAATGTCAATGCAATAAAAATGAACAATAAAGCATAAAAAAATAAATTATCTGAACTAGAAATTATTAATTTTATACAAAAAATTAAAAAATTATAAATATAATAAAATTTTTTTATTAATATTATATTAAAGAAAAAATTTTTATACAAAAAATAATATATAAAAAAAATAATAAATTTAACAAAAAAGGAATTTTTAAAAACTCTCAAAAAAAAAATCTTTGATTATATTCTTATAAAAAATGAAATTATTATTAAAAAAGTATAACATAAAAAATTTATTTAAAAATATGAAAAATTTATACTGTTAAAAAATCTCAAAAATCTTCTTATGGAATAAAAATGTACGTTATATTAAAAAAATTTTTCAATATTGTAAAACTCCGGCACATGTGATAAAAAAATTAAAAAATCTGGAATAAAAAATTTTGATTTTTATAAAAAAAAATCCAAAAATTTCAAGCACAAATATAAAAAAATTTAAAAGATTTGAAATAATAATATATCTTAGATTACTAAAAAAAAAATAAAAACATATTAATCGAAATTTTTTTAAATAAATTCAAAAAAATATACCATGGATGAAATTTAAAATATCTATTTCAATTTATGGTCGAATAGCAGATTAATATAGTTTTAAAAAAATGGATTTCATATAAAATATAGAAAAGATATTCAAATTTTAAGAAAAATAAATTCTTTCTCTATTATAACAAGTAATAAGATTATAAAAGATGATTAACAATTAAATATATCATTTTAGATATAAAAAATATTAAAAAAAATTATCCGAAAAAAAATATTTAATCCATAAGAATTATTATTAATAGTAAAAATAAAATTAAAAAAAATCATAAAATAATAAAAATTCCAAAAAAAAATTTTATTAATTCTAATGAATAAAAATAAAAAAAATTTCCAAACATATTTAAAAAAAATAAATTAAAAATTTTAAAAAAAAAAAAATAACAATGAATATTAATTTAAGAAAAAAAGCTAGAACGTGTATTGTACAAGCACTTTATTCTTGGCAAATATCAAAAAATAAAATACCAGAAATAAAAAAATATTTTTATAAAAAAAATAAAAAAATTATAGATATAAATTATTTTAATGAAATTTTTACTGGAATTATAAAAAATAAACAAAAAATAGATATATTAATTAAAAAATATATTAAAGAAAATTTAAATAGACTAGGACAAATTGAAAAATCAATTCTAAGAATGTCTTTCTATGAACTTATAAAAAGAAAAGATATACCATACAGAGTAATAATTAATGAAGGAATTGAAATTTCAAAAATTTTTTGTTCCAAAGATAGTCACAAATTTATTAATGGAGTTTTAGATAAAGCTGCATCAAAAATAAGAATATAAAAAATTAAATTATTTAAAAAAAAACTCTTAAATTATTAATAAAAATAAAAATAATTCAATTAAATAATATAAAAAAAATAATTTTTTATGAAAAAATTCAAAAAAATAAAAATGATAAAAAAAAAAAAAAAACTATTATGGAATAAAAAATATGCTGTTAGCATAGCTAAAAAAAATGGAATAAAATTAAATAAAAATCATTGGAGAATAATAAAATTTACAAGAAATTTTTATTATAAATTTTACATTAGTCCATCTATTAGAATATTACTAACAGCAATAAATAAAAAATATAAAATAAATATTACTAGTATTGATTTAATTCAATTATTTCCTAAAAATCCGTCTCTTAAAATAAGTAAAATTTCAGGAATACCAAAACCAAATAAATGTTTTTAAAAATTTATATAATTTATACAAATCGAAATATTAAAAATAAATATATAAAATATAGAAAATTTAAAAATCTTTAATAACCATTGTGAATAATTTAAAAAAATATTATAACCTTCAGTAATAAAAAATAACCAAAAAAAACCTAAAATCATAAATATTATTAAATAAAATTTATTTAAATAACTATTTATACTCAAAATAAAAGTAAAAAAAATTAATAAATTAACAAAAAAATACATATTATCCAAAGTAGCTTTAAAACTATATATTACAGGAAAAACTTTTATACCTGCATTTTTATAATCTTTAAAATTTAATAAAGAAACTGAATAAGAATGTGGAATCTGCCAAATAAAAAAAATAATAAAAAGTAAAAATCCAACATATATATCATAATTTAAAACTGATAAATAACCAATTAATATTGGACAAGATCCAGAAAATGCTCCTACAATAGTTGAACATGGATATTTTTTTTTTAATAAAAATGTATATAAAAAAACATATACAAATAAACCAAAAAAAGATATCAAAAATACTATTTTTGAAACAAAATAACATAAAAAAAACATTCCTAAAACAAACAAAATAATAGAAAATATAAATGATTCTTTAATAGAAATTTTTTTCTTTACTAAAACCCTATTCATAGTTCTTTTCATTTTTCTATCACATTTTCTATCTAAAATATTATTCAATACACATCCACAAGATATTATAAAAAATAAACCTAAAATCATAAAAAAAAAAATCGAATAATTAATACAATTATTCTTTATACCAAAAAAATAACCAGAAAAAGAAGCAAACAAATTAGAAAATAATATTCTTGGTTTAATTAACTCAAAAAAGTATAAAAAATTTTTTATAAAATATTTAAATAGATATAACATGATGATTTAAATTCCGCATAATCCACACCGAACCAGAAAAAATTATAGTTATAATAGTAAACGTAAAAATTATTGAAAAAAAATTCCAACTATTTTTATTTAAATCATTAAGATGTAAATAAAATAATATATGTAATAAAATTTGAAAAAAACAACAAATTATAATTAAAAAATATAAAATATTTTTAGAAAAAATATGATAACTTACTATAAAAAAAGGAAAAAATGATAAAACTAAAGATAAAAAAAATATCATTATATAAAAAAAAATAGTTGTCTTTAAAAACGACAAAAATTTATTATGAAAATTCATTATATTACTCCAAATAAATATACAAAAGTAAATACAAAAATCCATATAATATCAAGAAAATGCCAAAAAATACTTAAACATAATATTCGTGTATTTGTTGTTTTATTTATTCCAATTAATATAATTTGAAAAATCATTAACATAATCCAAATTAAACCAGAAATTAAATGAAATCCATGTAAAAATAATAGAGTATAAAAAACTGAAAGAAAACCACTACAAGTTGGATAATAATTTTTTTTTGATAAAAGAAAAAATTCATATCCTTCTAACAATAAAAAAGATAAACCTAATAAAAAAACAAATAATAAAAATAAACAAACCATATTAATATTATATTTTTTTAAAAAATCTACAGCAATACTGAAAAATAATGAACTAAGCAATAAAAAAAATGTTTCTAACTCAACAAAATGTAAGTTAAAAAATTCTTTTCCAGATGGACCATTTGAAATATTTTTAACCATCACAAAATATACTGCAAAAACTGTAGCAAAAATAATACAATCACTCATAATATAAATCCAAAAACCAAAAATTATCTTTTTATCTATTTTTAAATCATTAAAAAAATTATCTACATTTCCTTTAAAAAATTTATTTAAAAAATTATAAAACATATTTTCAACTCTTTTTAATTAAGTTTTTATTATGAATTTCTTCTATTTTTTGTACCACTTTTTTATCTATACAAAATTTTTTTTGTTTTTGAAAACTTTTATAAATACAAATAAACAGAACACTAACAAAAGAAGTATAAAATAACCACCAAATATGCCATATTGCAGAAAATCCAAAAATTAATAAAAAGAAACTTATTAACATTCCGTAAAAACTATTATCTGGTAAATAAATATTTTTATAAAAATTTTTTTTTCTTATTTTATGATTTAAATTATCTTTATTATTTTTAATATTCCAAAATTCATCACGATTACTTATATTAGGTATATTAAAAAAATTATATATAGGAGCTGGAGAAGAAATATACCATTCTAAAGTTCTTCCATCCCAAGGATCACCAGTAACATCTAAATTTTTTTTCCTATTTTTAATAGATACAATAAACTGTATAACTTGAGAAACAATTCCTAAAAATATTAATACTACACCAATACAAGCAATCGAAAGTAAACTGTGAAAACTGTAATCTATATTTTGACTTAATCTTCTAGTCATTCCCATTAATCCTAAAAAATATAAAGGAATAAAAGCAAATAAAAATCCAAAAATCCAAAAAATAAAAGCTATTTTACCCCAAGTTTCATCTAAAATAAAACCAAAAAATTTAGGAAACCAATATGTAATTCCTGCAAAACAACCAAAAACAACTCCTCCAATAATAACATTATGAAAATGAGCTACTAAAAATAAACTATTATGTAAAACAAAATCTGCAGGTGGTAAAGATAAAAGAACACCAGCCATACCTCCAACAGAAAAAGTAATTAAAAAACCAATAGTCCATAACATACAAGAATGAAAATAAATTTTTCCTCTATACATTGTAAATAACCAATTAAAAATTTTTACTCCAGTAGGAACGGCAATAATCATTGTAGTAATTCCAAAAAAAGCATTAACATTAGCACCTGCTCCCATTGTAAAAAAATGATGCAACCATACTATAAAAGATAACAAAGTAATTGATAAAGTTGCCCAAACTAATGAAGTATATCCGAATAACGACTTTTTTGAAAAAGTTGAAACTATTTCAGAAAAAATTCCAAAAGCAGGTAAAATTAAAATATAAACTTCCGGATGACCCCAAATCCAAATTAAATTTACATACATCATCATATTTCCACCCATATCATTAGTGAAAAAATGAAATCCTAAATATCTATCTAAAGTTAAAAATACTAAAGTAATAGTTAAAACAGGAAAAGAAGCAATAATTAATAAATTAGAACAAAGAACAGTCCATGTAAAAACTGGCATTTTAAATAATGTCATACCAGGAGCACGCATTTTCAAAATTGTCACTAAAAAATTAATTGCTGTTAAAGTAGTACCAAGACCAGCAATTTGTAAACACCAAATCCAATAATCTACTCCTACTCCTGGACTAAATGCCATTTCAGATAATGGAGGATAAGCTAACCAACCTGTTTTAGCAAATTCACCTACACCTAAAGATAAATTAATTAAAACAACAGCACTAAATGTTAGCCAAAAACTTAAATTATTTAAAAATGGAAAAGCTAAATCCCTTGCTCCAATTTGTAAAGGAACAACTAAATTCATAAGACCAATAATAAGAGGCATAGCAACAAAAAAAATCATAATTACACCATGAGCAGTAAATATTTGATCATAATGGTGTGGAGGTAAAAAACTAGAAGGATTTTTTAAAGATGCAAGATATTGTTGAATTCTCATCATAATTGCATCAACAAAACCTCTAAATAACATTATAAATGCTAAAATTATATACATTATTGCAATTCTTTTATGATCTAAAGATGTAAACCATTCTTTCCATAAATATTCCCATTTTTTAAAATAAGTAATTAAACATGTAACAAATATAGAAACTAAAAAAATACAAATATAAGTAACTACGATAATAGGTTCATGAAAAGGTATGTCTTTCCATGATAATTTTCCAAACATATAATTTTCCTAATTATTAAAAATTTTTAAAGTTATTAAAAAAAACATTAAACAAATTAAATATTACTTACCTTTTTGAATAAATTTTTCAATTAATTTTAAATCGTTAAAAGAAAAATATTTAATTAATTTATTTGTATAAATTTTCTTAAAATCATTAAAAGTAAATATATTTTTTCCAATTTTTTTTACTTTATTTAACCATGAATTAAAAAAATTATAATTAATAGTTGAAATTACTTTAAATTTCATATCTGAAAAACCTGCTCCACTATAATTTGAAGAAATTCCTTTATATATTCCAGAAAAATTTGAAATTAAATTTAATTTTGAAGTCATACCCGGCATAGCATAAACTTGACTTCCTAAAGAAGGAATAAAAAAAGAATTCATTACTGAATTTGAAGTAATATAAAATTCTATTGGAACATTTGTCGGTAAAACAAGTTCATTTACTGAAATTATTTTTTGTTCAGGATAAATAAATATCCATTTCCAATCTAATGAAACTACCTCTATTTTAATTGGAGAATATTTTACTTGTAAACTTTTTCTTGGATCTAATTCATGAGTCTTATTCCAGGATAAAATAGATAGAAAAAATATTATTAAAATTGGAATTCCCCAAGTAAAAAATTCAATTATGTAAGAATGATTCCAATCAGGATTATAATCTTTATTTATAGATTTTTTTCTATATTTATAAGAAAAAAATATTGTCATAAATATCACTGGAATTATCACTAATAACATTACAAAAAATGAAATCAAAATTAAATTTTTTTGTTGAATAGATACTTTTCCAGCAGGAAAAAATAATCCTTCATGACAACCACTTAAAAGAGATGTTAAAAAAAATATTAAGAAAAACTTTTTAAATCTAAAAAAATTCATAATAAACCTCAAAAAATTTAAAAATATTTTTTTATATTTTATAATATTTTAAAATAAAAAAATAAAAAAATTTTATATATTTTAAAAAATATACAAAAAATAAGATTATCTTAATATTAAAATAAAAGTATTGAAATATATTTTTCATAATATAATTATATAAGAAATTTATAAATTAAAAAATTTTTTATAATTAAAAAAAAAAATTTATAAATTAAAAATTTTTTTATAATTAAAAAAAAATTTATAATAAAATTAAAATTAATTAAAAATAAATAAAATATACTAACTTTAAAAAAAACAATAAAAAAAATAAATATGAAAAAAATTATTAAAAAAAAAATAAAAAATAAAATAAAAATAAAATATATTAAAATATATAATATAAGCAATGCACATAAAAAATTTAATAAAAAAAACTCTCATTATAAAATAATTGTTGTTAGTAATGATTTTTATAAAATAAACATATTAAGAAGACATCAAATAATTTATAATATTTTATCCAATGAAATAAATATAAATATATATGGAATAGAAATATTTACATATACAAAAAAAGAATGGGATGTTGAAATAAATAAAAAATTTTCCTCTACAAAATGTATAAATCAATAAAAAATTTATTTATATAAAAAAATTTTAAAATATTGAAGTTTAAAAAAAAAATAATAAATAATAAAAGAGGTATATGTGAACCTGACTGTTACAAAAAATAATAAAAAAAAAATACAAATAAAAAATGTAATCTCATCTAAAAAAATTAAAAAAAAAATATTTAAAAAACTTTTATTGCTTAAAAAAAATACAATAATTGACGGATTTCGTAAAGGAAAAGCTCCTATACAATTAATTAAAAAAAAATTTAAAAAAAATATTATTAAAGAAATTCTAGAAAAAATAATAAATAAAAATTTTTTAAAATATATAAAAAAAAAAAATATTAAAAAATATTCAAATGTACAATACTTTTTAGAAAAATATAAAAAAGGAATAGACTTAAATTATACAATAGAATTTAATATTAATTATCATATGTTGTTAAAAAAGTTAAAAAAAATTAAACTTTGTAAATTAAATATCAAAGTAAAAAAAAAAGATATTAATAAATTAATTTTAAATTTTCAAAAAAATATATCTAAATGGATTTCCAAAGATGGATTAATAAAAGAACATAATAAAGTTTATATTAATTTTAAATTACTTTCAAAAAATAAAAAAGTTATAATAAAAAAAAATAATTTTCAAATTATCATGAACAAAAATTTTTTATTAAAAAAAATATATAAAAAACTCATTAATAAAAAGAAAAATGATAAAATAATTGTAAAAATTAAATTTTCAAAATATCATCCAGAAAAAAAAATTACTGAAAAAATAAATTTTTTTATAATTAAAATTCTTAAAATAAAAAAAAAAGAAAATAATAAAATAAATTTTAAAAAAATTCAAAACCTTGGATTACAGATAAAAAATATTAAAGAATTAAAAAAAAATATTCTTTTAAACTTAAAAGAAGAATCAAAAAAAATTACTGAAGAAAATTTAAAAAATCAATTTACAAAAAAATGGAATAAAATTTTTAAAAAAAAATTTTCTAAACAAGAAAAAATAAATCAAATACGAATCATTAAAAAAAATATTTTTTTAAAATATAAAAAACAAAATAATATATTTAAAAAATCATACAACATAAATATAATAAAAAAATCTAAAATAGAACTTAAAACAAATTATATACTTAATAAAATTATTACAAATGAATCATTATTTATTAGTAATCAAGTAATAAAACAAATATATCAACAAACAATAAAAAATTTTTATAAAAATAAATTAGATAAAACTGAAAAAAATATACTAAAAAATAATATTAGAAAAATATTATTAATAAATAAAGCATTTTCATTTATTTTTAAATACACATTCATAAAAAATAAAAATTGTTCTTTTAACAAAGCTTTTAAAATACATAAAAATATTCAACTGTAAAAAATACAATTATTTTAAAAAAATTTTCATAAAAAGGAAAAAAAATGTTTTATAAAAAAAAATCTATTAAAAATCAAAATTTAATACCTATTGTAGTAGAAAAAACATATTCTGGAGAAAGATCATTTGATATTTATTCTCGTTTATTAAGAGAAAGAATAATATTCTTAACAGGAGAAATTAATGATGATTTATCTAATCTGATTATTGCGCAATTATTATTTCTAGAATCTGAAAACATAAAAAAAGATATATTTTTATATATAAATTCACCAGGAGGAATTGTATCTTCTGGATTATCTATATATGATACTATAAAATTTATTCAACCAGACGTAAACACAATATGTGTAGGACAAGCATCATCTATGGCTGCTATAATACTTTCTTCTGGAAAAAAAGGCAAAAGATTTAGTTTACCAAATTCTAGAATTATGATACACCAACCTTTAGGAGGTTATAAAGGACAAGCATCTGATATAAAAATACATGCATTAGAAATATATAAAATTAAAAAAAATATTAATGAAATATTATCTCGACATACAAAAAAAAATATTAAACAAATACAAAAAGATACAGAAAGAGATTATTTCTTATCAGCTAAAGAAGCTCTTGAATACGGTTTAATAGATTCAATTTTAAATAAAAATAGTCAGAATATAAAAAGAAAATAATTAAATATTAAAAAATTTTAATATAATATTAAGAGAAAATTCATGACAAATAAAAATCAAACAGATAATAATAAATTATATTGTTCTTTTTGTAAAAAAAATCAAAATGAAGTAAAAAAAATAATTGCTGGTTCTGCAGCTTATATATGTGATCAATGTATTTATTTATGTAATAATATTCTTACTGAAGAATACAAAAAAAAACAATTTTTTTTTAAAAAATATAACGAACTTCCAAAACCCCATCAAATCAAAAAAAAGTTAGACGAATATGTAATAGGTCAAAATAAACCTAAAAAAGTTTTATCAGTTGCTGTATATAATCATTATAAACGTTTATATAAAAAAGAAAAAATTAAGAAAAATAAAATAGAAATTGGTAAAAGTAATATATTAATTATTGGGCCTACAGGAAGTGGTAAAACTTTACTCGCTGAAACATTAGCCAAATCATTAAATGTTCCATTTTCAATTTCTGATGCAACCACGTTAACTGAAGCAGGATATGTTGGAGAAGATGTAGAAAACATTTTACAAAAATTGCTACAAAAATGTAACTATGATGTAAATAAAGCTCAAACTGGAATAATTTATATAGATGAAATAGATAAAATATCAAAAAAATCAAATAATCCATCAATTACTAGAGATGTTTCTGGAGAAGGAGTACAACAATCGTTATTAAAAATAATAGAAGGAACAATAGCTTCTGTTTCTCCACAAGGAGGAAGAAAACATCCACAACAAGAATTTATTCAAATTGATACATCAAAAATTTTATTTATATGTGGAGGAACTTTTTCTGGACTTGAAAAAATAATTGAACAAAGAATTAATAAAAGTACAAAAATTGGATTTTTGAAAAAAAATTATCAAAAAAAAACTATACAAAAAAAAAATCTAATACAATTAGAACCAACAGATTTAATTAAATTTGGAATGATTCCAGAATTTATAGGTAGATTACCAATTATAACAACACTAAATGCTTTAAATACCAATGAATTAATAAAAATTTTATGTCAACCTAAAAATGCTCTTATAAAACAATATAAAGAACTTTTTAAAATGGATGGAATTAAATTAGAATTTTGTAAAAAATCAATTAAAAAAATAGCTGAAAAATCTATATTAAAAAAATCTGGAGCAAGAGGATTAAGAGCTATATTAGAAAAAATGTTATTAGAAACAATGTATAACTTACCATCTATTTCAAATGTTGATAAAGTAATAATTAATGAATCTACAGTTATGAAAAATACTTCTCCTCAAATTTTATTAAAAAAAACATTTTAAAAAAAAAATAATAAAATAAAAAAAAATAATTTTTTTATTTGATTAATATTAATAATTTTTTATTTACATTAATTAAAAAATAATTTTTATGTTTCAAATATTTAAAAAATTTAATTAAAATTTTTTAAAAATTAAAAAAAAGAGAAAATAATATGAAAAAAGAAGATAAATATATTAAAATTCCAATTTTACCATTAAGAGATACAGTTGTATATCCAAATATGGTAATTCCATTATTTATAGCTCGAAAAAAATCAATTAAATTAATTGACATTGCGTTAAAAATTAATAAAAAAATTATGTTAGTAACACAAAAAAAATATTCAATAGAAAAACCAGTAATAAAAGATTTATTTAAAATTGGAACAATATCATCTATTTTACAATGTTTAAAACTACCAGATGGAACAGTAAAAGTTTTAATAGAAGGAAAAAAAAGAGCAAAAATAATTAATTTAAGTACAAAAAAAAACAATTTAATAGGAATAGTAAAATTTATTTCTTTAAAAAAAATAAAAAAAGAAAAACAAATTATTTTAAAAAGAACAATTCTAAATCAATTTGAAAAATATATAAATTTCAATGAAAAAATTCCTCAAAATGTTTTAGAATCATTAAAAAAAATAAAAAATATTAATAAATTGACTGATACAATTTCTAGTTATATTCCTTGTAAATTACTTGAAAAACAAAAAATATTAGAACAAATAGATGTAAATAAAAGATTTAAAAAATTAATGATAATACTAGAATCTGAAATTAAATTGTTTAAAATTGAAAAAAATATAAGAATTAGAATAAAAAAACAAATGGAAAAAAATCAAAAAGAATATTATCTTAATGAACAAATAAAAGCAATAAAAAAAGAACTTGGAAAAAATGATAAAGATTTCAACGAATCTTCTATTTTAAAAAAAAAAGTTTTCAAATCTAAAATGCCCAAAAAAATAGAAAAAGAAGTTATAAAAGAAATAAAAAGACTTAAACAAATGCCATATATGTCTTCTGAAACAACAGTTGTAAGAAGCTATATTGAATGGATGATAAAAGTTCCTTGGACAAAACAAACAATAATAAAAAACACACTATCAAACGCTTTATCAATATTAAATAATAATCACTATGGTCTAGAAAAAATTAAAAACAGAATATTAGAATATTTAGCAGTACAAAATAGAATGAAAAAAATAAAAGGACCAATTTTATGCTTTGTAGGCCCTCCTGGTGTAGGTAAAACATCACTTGGAAAATCCATAGCAAAAGCTACAGGAAGAAAATATACTAGAATGTCATTAGGTGGAATAAAAGATGAATCAGAAATTCGAGGTCATAGAAGAACATATATTGGTTCCATGCCAGGTAAAATAATACAAAATATTTCAAAAACTGGTGTAAAAAATCCATTATTTTTGTTAGATGAAATAGATAAAATGTCTTATGAAGCAAGATCTGATGCATCTTCTGCATTATTAGAAGTACTAGATCCTGAACAAAATTGTTCATTTAATGATAATTATTTAGAATTTAGCTATGATCTATCAGAAGTTATGTTTATTGCTACTGCAAATTCTCTTAATATTCCTCTTCCATTACTTGATAGAATGGAAATTATAAGATTACATGGATATACAGAAGATGAAAAAATAAAAATATATAATTCATATCTCAAACCAAAACAAATTAAAGAAAATGCTCTAAAAAAAAATGAAATTTCAATTACAAAATCAGCTGTAATACAAATTATTCGTGATTATACAAAAGAATTTGGAGTAAGAAATTTAGAAAAACAAATTTCTAAAATATGCAGAAAAATAGTAAAAAAAATACTTCTAAATAAAAAAATTAAAAAAATACAAATAAACAAAAAAAACTTAAAAAAATATTTAGGAATAAAAAAAAATTATACAATTAAAAATAATAAAAAAAACGAAATAGGAGAAGTAATAGGTTTAGCATGGACAAAATTTGGAGGAGAATTACTAAAAATTCAATCTGTGTGTATTGCAGGAAAAGGAAAATTATCATTTACTGGATATTTAGGAAAAATAATGAAAGAATCTATTCAAACAGCTATTACAGTTATTCGTACAAAAATAGATAAATTAAAAATTCCTAAAGATTTTTATGAAAAAAATGATATTCATGTCCACATTCCTGAAGGAGCTACTCCAAAAGATGGACCAAGTGCGGGAATTTCAATATGTACAGCTATAACTTCTTCCTTAACAAAAAATCCAGTTAAAAAAAATTTTGCTATGACTGGAGAAATTACTCTAAATGGCAATGTAATAGCTATTGGAGGATTACGAGAAAAACTTTTATCTGCTCATCAAGAAAAAATTAAAAATGTTATAATTCCTTATGAAAATAAAAAAGATTTACATAAAATCCCAAAAAAAATACTTTCTAAAATAAAAATACATTTAGTAAAAAACATTAATGAAGTATTTAAATTATCTTTAGAAAAGAACCCTTATAAATAAATAATATATCTTTTAAAATAAAATTTTATTTAAAAAATAAAAATAAAAAATAATATTTTTTATTATAAATTATTTAAAAAGATGGATTTAATAAAATGAATATAAAATCTTTTTCATTATGTAAAAAAATTATTTTAAAAATAATTTTAATTACTTTAATCACTTCTATTATTATTACTAATTTTAATAATTACATGAATAATTACAATAAATCGTGGTTAGTAGAAGTAAATAACATACTAATTAAAAAAAATAAAATTCAAGATCTTTTAGTTAATAAATTAAATCAAATAAAATCAAAAAATAAAGAAAAATATTTTAAAATTATAGAACATCAAAATAAAATAAAAAATTTATATAATAAAATTATTTCAAAAGAAATTAATAATATATTAATTGAAAATTACTTAAATAAACTTAATATTACAAACAAAAGAAAAAATATTGAAAACTTAATATCTAAATTAGACATTTTTAAAACAAAAAATAAATTTAATAAAACCAAATATATTAAATTTTTAGCTGAAAATAATTTAACTGAACAAGAATATTTGAAAATACTAAATGATAATTTAGTTCAAAACTACTTTTTAAATGATATAATAAATTCAGAATTCTTATTGAAAAACGAAAAAAAATTAAATTATAAAAAAAAATCAAAAATAATATTTTATAAAAAAGCATTATTAAATTTTAAAAAATTAGTATCTAAACAAAAAGTTTCTAATAAAGAAATATTAAATTTTTATAATAAAAATAAAAATTTTTTTGTTTTTCATAGAAAATTTAAATTAAAATTTTTAGATTTATCTCAATTATCAAAAAAATACTATAATGATAAAAAAAAATATTTTAAAATTTTAAATATACAAAAACAAATAAATAATTTGTCTATTAATAAAAAAAACTACTTTAATTTAATAGAAAAAATTTCAAAAATTAAGTCAAATCAAACAAAGTGGTTTACAATAAAAAAAATACCTAAACAAATTAATTTTAAAAAAATAATAAATTTTTTAAAAATGCAAAAATATTATAAAATTGATAAAAAAAAAAATTATATAAATTATCATTTACAAGATAAAAATAAAAATTTTTATATTCAAATAATAGGATTTAAAAAAGAAAAAAATAAATCATTTAAAAACAGTAAAAAACAAATAAAACACTTATTAAAAATAAATAAAGCAAAAATTAAAGCATATAAAAAATTAAAAAAAATAGAACGAGAACTAAATAAACAATCCTTTAAAACTTTTAATAATGAAAAATTAAAATTTAAAAAAAAAATATACAATACTAAAAAAAAGAAAAAAAAATTTTTAAAAGATATTAATCCTTTCAATAAAAAATTTAATAATAAAAAACCAATTTATGTTAAAATAACTGATTATAAAAAAAAATGGATAATATTAAAATTATTTAAAAAAAAATATATAAAAATGAATAAAAATAAAAAAAATAATTTAGACATTCGATCCAAACTTTTAAATCAAAAATTATTAATGAATCTTATCTTAAAAAATTTACGTTCAAAATCTAAAATAAAATATAATAATAAATATCTTATTTTTAAAAAAAAATCTAAAAATAAAAATTTACTTTTAAAAAAATTTTAAATACTCCACTTCAATTCATAAATAATGTTTTTTTTTAAAATATTAAATTACTAAGGTTATCTTGTGCGATTATTTAAACAATTAAATTGGTATTTTCTTCAAGAATGGAAAAGATATACTGGATCAATTATAATATTAATTATTGTAGCATGTTTACAAACTATTCCTCCAAAAATAGTTGGAAAAATTGTGGATTCAATTGTAAAAAAAAATTTAAAATTTCATGATTCAATAAAATTAATTTATATTATGATATTTATTGCTATTACAACATATTTATTAAGATATATATGGAGAATATTACTATTTGGAGCATCATATAAATTAGCAATTAAATTAAGAACATTATTCTATAATTCAATTGTTCAACAAAATCAAGATTTTTATATTAAAAATAGAACAGGAGACCTAATCACACGAGTAAGTAATGACATTGAACGTATTATCTTTGCAGCTGGAGAAGGAGTTCTCACACTAGTTGATTCCCTAGTAATGGGTATTTCTGTACTAATAGTAATGTGTACTCAAATAAGTTATAAATTAACTTTTTTTGCATTAATTCCAATGCCTATTATGACTATTTTTATAAAAAAATATGGGAAAGAACTTCATAAAAAATTTTTTAAATATCAAATTTCTTTTTCAGCATTAAATAATAAAACTCAAGAAATTTTAACTAGTATCAGAATGATTAGAGCATATGGATTAGAAAAATTTCAATTAAAAGAATTTGAAAAATTAGTCAAAAAATCAAGTAATAGAAGTATGAAAGTAACTAAAGTCGATGCAAAATTTGATCCAGTTATTTATCTATCTATTGCTTTTTCGAACCTTTTAACAATTTCTATTGGAAGTTGGTTAGTTTGGAATAATAAAATTACTTTAGGGCAATTAACAAGTTTTATTATGTATCTAGGATTAATGATTTGGCCCATGTTAGCTTTAGCATGGATGTTCAATATTGTTGAAAGAGGAAGTTCAGCATGGAATCGAATACAAAAAATAATTACTTATCCAACTAAATTAAAAAATGGAAATAAATCTGTTCCCAAAAAACCAAAAAAAATAAAAATTTTAATAAAAAAATTTTTTTATGAAAAAAACACACAACCTGTATTAAAAAATATTTCACTTTCTATACATAACGGAAAAATTTTAGGAATTTGTGGACCTACCGGTTCAGGAAAAAGTACGTTAATAAAAATTATTCAAAGAAATTATGATATTTGTGAAGGAAAAATATTATATGGAAAAACACCATTAAAAAAATTTCAATTAAAACAATGGAGAAAAAAAATATCTATAGTCAATCAAGAAATATTTTTATTTTCAGATACTATTATAAATAATATTACTTTTGGAAATAAGTATATACCTTTAAAAAAAGTCAAAAAATACCTTGATATAGTAGCATTAACAAATGAAATTTTAAAATTAAAAAATACATATGACACATTAATAGGAGAAAAAGGAATTTTATTATCAGGAGGGCAAAAACAAAGAATAGCTATTGCTCGTGCTTTAATTTTAAAACCAGAAATTTTAATTTTAGACGATGCATTATCAGCAATAGATGGAAAAACATCAAAAACAATTATTAAAAATATTTTTAAATGGAAAAGTAAATATACAACAATAATAATAAGTTCTCATAAAACTTCAATACTAAAAAAATCAGACGAAATTATCGTAATGAAAAAAGGAGAAATTATTAATAAAGGAAATCATACTTCACTGATTAAAAAAAAAAATTGGTATAAAAACTCTTTTTCTTATAAAGCATCATAACAAAAAATATAAAAAAAAAAAGAAATTAAAATGAATAATTTTATAAAATATTGGCCAACTCTCAAAAGACTTTCAAAATATGTACAACCTTTTCAAAAACTATTATATTTTGGAATTTTTTTACTTTTATCTGCTGCTTTATCTGAAGTTTTAGGACCTATATTAATTAGTAATTTTATTAAAAATATATTAGAAAAACATGAATTTTCAACAACGATTGTGTTGTTCAACATTATCAGTTTTATTGTATTACAAATAACTTCTGTAATTTTATATTATTCTCAAAATATTATATTTAATAAAATATCTATAAAAATTATTCAAAATTTAAGATATGATATAATGAAATCTACCTTACTTTTACCTATTGAAATATATGATAGTCAACCAATAGGACATATCATATCAAAAATAACTAATGATACTGAATCAGTAAGAGAACTATATGATACTATACTTGGTTCTATTGTAAATAGTTCTGTTTTAGTATTAATAGTTTTAATAGCAATGTTTATTTTATCATGGAAAATGGCATTAATTTCAATGATTTTAATACCTATTGTAATTCTTATTATTATTACCTATCAAAATTATAGCGTTCCTATATTAAAAAAAATAAGATATTTTTTATCGAAAATATATCATGAATTTAATGAAATTGTTAATGGAATCTCAATTATTCAACAATTTAATCAAGAAAAAAAGTTTAAAAAACAAATTATTAATACTAGTTATATGCATTACAAATATAAAATGAAAGCATTAAAACTAGAAGGATTTTTATTAAGACCTTTATTAAATTTATTATCTTCATTGATATTATGCGGTATTATGTTTTTATGTATTGTATCTAACGAAAATACTTTTAAAGTAGGAGTATTATATGCTTTCATTAGTTATTTATCTAGATTGAACGAACCACTAATTTCAGTTTCAAGTCAACAACCACTTTTACAAAAAGCAATTGTTTCAGGAGAAAGAATTTTTGAATTAATGGATATACCGAAACAAAAATACGGAAAAATCAACAAAAATCTTAAAACAGGAAAAATATTTATAAAAAAATTGTTTTTTAAATATAAGAAAAATTTTTATAATACTTTATCTAACATAAACATTGATATTAAATCCAATAAATTTATTGCTTTTGTTGGAAAAACAGGAAGTGGAAAAAGTACTTTAGCAAATTTATTAATGGGATATTATTTACCAAAATCTGGATCAATTTTTTTAGATAACAAAAAAATTGAAAAAATTAGTCATCAATCTTTAAGAAAATCTGTGTCTATAATACAACAAGAACCAGTAATATTTCCAAATACTATTTTACAAAATATTACTTTAGGAAAAAAGATCTCTAAAAAACAACTAAATAAAGTATTAAAACTATCTCATTTACTACCTGTAATATCTTCTTTTAAAAAAGGAATACAAACTATATTAAGCGAAAAAGGAAATAACATTTCAGTTGGACAAAAACAACTAATTTCTATTGCACGAGCGTTAATAAATAATCCAAAAATACTAATTTTAGATGAAGCAACTGCAAATATAGATATATATACAGAAAAATTGATACAAAAATCTTTATTAAAAATTAAAAATAAAACAACTTTAATAATGATTGCTCATAGATTAGAAACCGTAAAAAAAGCAGATCAAATCATAGTATTAGATAAAGGTCGTATTATCGAAAAAGGAAATCACAAACAATTAATTAAAATAAAAAAACAATATTATAAAATGTACAAATCACAAAAAATAAAATAAAATGTTTAAAATTTTTTTTTTAAGTGTTCTATTAATAAAAAAATATATGCATGCCTAAATTTAAGTTAGCTGCTTCCTTCCAGACCTGACTAGTTATTTAAATTAAACATCATATATCTGATACTAATAAAACACTTAAAAAAATAATATTTTCTAAAATAAATATACATTATTTTAAATCAAAAAACAATTTTTTTATTTTTATTAAAATTTTATGATTAATGAAAATTATTTATAATTATGATAGCATATTAATAAATAAACAAAATATAATAAAAAAATGACATATAAAGTTTTTGCAAGAAAGTGGAGACCAAAAAATTTTAATGAAGTAATTGGTCAAAAATACGTTATAAAAGCTCTTTCGAATAGTTTAAAATTAAATAGAATTCATCAAGCATGGATATTATGCGGTACAAGAGGAATTGGTAAAACAACAATTGCAAGAATTTTATCAAAATGTTTAAATTGTAAAAAAAAAATAACAACTACTCCATGTGAAATATGTAATTCATGTAAAGAAATAGAAAAAAACTGCAGTCCTGATCTAATCGAAATTGATGCAGCTTCAAAAACTAAAATCGAAGATATTAAAGAAGTTTTAAATAATTCAAAATATTTTCCTATGAAAGAAAGATTTAAAATTTATTTAATTGATGAAATACATATGCTATCAAGATATAGTTTTAATGCATTACTTAAAACATTAGAAGAGCCACCAAAGTATATAAAATTTATTTTAGCTACTACAAATATTGAAAAACTTCCAAAAACTATTATATCCAGATGTATTAGATTAAATTTAAAAATAATTTCAGAAAAAAAAATTGAATACCAAATTAAAAAAATATTAAAAAAAGAAAATATTTTATTTGAAAAAGATAGTTTGAAATTAATTTCAAAAGCAGCTGATGGAAGTATGAGAGATGCTTTAAGTATTACAGAACAAGCAATATCTATTGGAAATGGAAGAATAAAAAAATATAATGTAAAAAAGATGTTAGGAATACTAAAATATGAAAATTTTATCATATTATTAAAATATATTTTTAAAAAAAATGTTATCAAAATTTTTTCTACAACAGAAAAAATTTTATCATTAGATGTCGAACCAGATACTATTTTAATAGAACTATTAAGATTATTACATTATTTACATATTTTAAAAATGTACTCAATAAATTGGAAATCTAAAATATATAATATAAACCAAAAAAAAATTTTAAAAAATATATCTAAAAAAAATAGTTATTCTTCAATTAAAAATTGTTATTCAATTATATTAAATGGAAGAAAAGATCTTTCTTTTTCTCCATCTAAAAAATTAGGAATGGAACTAACTTTATTAAAAACTTTAGAAATTTAATGAAAAAAAATTTTAGTTAAAATAAAAATTTAAATGTAAAAAAATAATCTAATTAACTTAATGAGATAAAATATATGTTTAATAAAGGAAATTTTGGAAATTTAATCCAACAAGCTCAAAAAATGCAAGAAAATATGAAAAATATAAAAAAAAAAATCAAATCTATTAAAGTAATAGGGGAATCTGGAGCTGGATTAGTGAAAATAACTTTAAATGGATCGCATCATTGCAAAAAAATTGAAATAGATAAATCTTTGTTTAAAGATAACGATAAAGAAATTATTGAAGATTTAATAGTTGCAGCGTTTAATGATGCATCAAGAAAAATTTTAGATGAACACAAAAAAAGAATGTCTAAATTTTCTAATGGTATACCGATTCCAAATGATTTAAATTTTTCTATATAAAATTTAAAAAAAAATATAAAAAACTATACTAATTTTTTATATAGTATTATTTAATTAATATTATAATACAAAAAATATTTTTAAAAGGAAAAAAAAAAAAACAAACAAATGAAAATTATTTTAATTGGTTATCCATGTTCTGGAAAAGGAACTCAAGCAAAATTTATTTCAAAAAAATATAAAATACCTAATATATCTATAAGTAATTTACTACAAAAAGAAATAAAAAAAAAAAAAAATGGAGATTTTAAAAAAAAAATAAAAAATAAAATTAAATCTGGAAAATTAGTATCAGATTCAATAATTATAAATTTACTTGAAAAAAGATTAAAAAAAAGAGATTGCTCAATTGGATATATATTAGATGGATTTCCTCGTACATTAAATCAAGCCAAAATAATGTACAAAAAAAATATTAATATTGATTATATAATAGAAATATTAGTGTCAAGAAAAAATATATTTAAAAGAGCATTAGGAAGAAAAATTCATATACCATCTGGGAGAACATATCATAAAATATATAATCCTCCTTTAATAAAAAATATAGATGACATTACAGGAGAAAATTTAACAACTAGAATTGATGACACAAAAAAAATTGTTAAAAAAAGATTAAATGAATATGATTTATTTCAAAAACAAATATTTTTATTTTATAAAAAAAAAGAAAATATAAAATATTTTCAAATAAATGGAAATCAAAAATTTAAAAATGTAAAAAATTCTATAAAAAAAATTTTTAATTAAAGTATTTTATTTATTTATATTTTTTTATAAAAAAATATGCGCTTTACAGGATTCGAACCTGTGACCCACGGCTTAGAAGGCCGTTGCTCTATCCAACTGAGCTAAAAGCGCTCTAAAAATTTTTTAAAAAAATAAAACTATTTGTTTTTAAAACATTATAAATTATTTCTTTTAAAAATACTAGTCTAAATAAACATATTAAATAAATTACAAAAATTATTTAAAAAAAAAATAAGAAAAAAAAAATGAATGCAAAAATAATTAACGGGCTCAAAATTGCTAAAAAAATCCAAAAAAAAATTAAAAAAGAAGTAGAACAAAGAAGAAAAAAAAAATTATTAATACCTGGATTAGCTGTAATTCTCGTAGGAAATAATCAGTCGTCAAAAATTTATATCAAAAACAAAAAAATTGCATGTAATAATGTAGGATTTTTTTCAAAAGTTTTTAAATTTTCAAAAAAAACTCATGAAAAAAAAATTATTAATCTTTTAGAAAAACTCAATAAAAATAAATATATACACGGAATTTTAGTTCAATTACCTTTACCAAAAAAAATAAACACACATAAAATATTAAAAAAAATTTCTTACAAGAAAGATGTAGACGGATTTCATCCATTTAATGTAGGATTATTATTTCAGAAACATCCAAATCTAAGATCATGTACTCCATTTGGAATTATACAATTATTAAAAAAAATAAAAATTAAAATAAAAGGACTAAATGCTCTTATTATAGGAGATTCAAATATTGTAGGAAAACCAATGATGCTAGAATTATTATTGAAAAATTGTACAACAACAGTAGCAAACAAATTTACAAAAAATTTATATAAACATATAAAAAATGCAGATTTAATTATTATTGCTATAGGTCAACCAAATTTTTTAAATGGAAAATGGATTAAAAAAGGAGCAATAATTATAGATGTTGGAATTAATAGATTAAAAAATGGAACAATAGTTGGAGATGTTGATTTTAGTTCAAATTATACAAAAGCTTCATATATTACTCCAGTTCCTGGAGGAGTTGGACCTATGACAGTAACGAGCTTATTACAAAATACTTTATATGCTTGCAAAAAATATTACGATTAATACTTAAAAAAAATTATATTTTTTTGTCTTGTACAAATACTCCAAGTTTTAACAATTTTTTTCTTAAAAAATCAGATTTTTTCCAAAGTTTTAATTTTCTAGCTTTTTTTCTTTTATTTATTAATTTTTTAATTTTTTTATCTAATTTAGTTAAATTATTTTTTTTCAATAAATTTTCTTTAGAAATTTCATTAAAAAAACCTAAAATTTGTCCTAAATTAAATAAAATTTTAGATAAAATTTTAGAACTTTCAAAATTCTTATTTTTATAAAAAAAAATAATTTTTTTTGATAATTTAAACAAAATATTTAAAGCTAAAGGAGTATTAAAATTATCATTCATTGCATTATAAAATAATTCTTCATAAGAAGAAACTTTTAAAAATTTTTCTTTTTTATTAATATTAAATAAATTTAAACAAAAATAAAATTTTTTTATAATTCTTTCGGATTTTTTTAAATTTAATACATTGTAATAAATTGGATGTCGATAAATTGTTGAAAGGAAATAATAACGTATTGAATCAGAATTATAATTCACCAATAAATCTTTTATTAAAAATGTATTTCCAATGGATTTTGACATTTTTTTTTTATTTAAAACAATCATCCCTGTATGCATCCAATAATTTACAAATTTTGAATTATTAAAACATTCTGATTGAGCACGTTCATTTTCATGATGAGGAAAAATTAAATCGTTTCCTCCTCCATGAATATCTAAATTTTTATTAAAATATCTATAATTGATAGCAGAACATTCTATATGCCATCCAGGCCTTCCATTTCCCCATGGTGAATTCCAAAAAAATTCTTTTGAAGTGCTTTTTTTCCATAAAACAAAGTTATTTTTTTTATTAAAATTATTTTTCTTTAACAAATGTTTTTTATTTTTATTATATAAATTACCATAATTTTTGTACTCTTTAATAGAAAAAATAACATCTCCATTAGAATCTATATAAGCAAATTTTTTTTTTAATAAATTACTAATAATTTTAATTATTTCAGAAATATGATTTGTAGCAAGAGGTTCGAAAGTAGGAGAAATTATATTTAATGAACTAAAATCTATCTTCATAAAATTAATAATTTTTTTTGTAAAACTTCTAATACTTAATTTTTTTAATTTTGCTTTTTCTATTATTTTATCATCAATATCTGTAATGTTTCTTATATATTTAACAGAATATCCAAGATTTTTAAAATAACGATATACAACATCAAAAAATATAAAAGTTCTTGCATGACCGATATGACAAAAATCATACACTGTAACTCCACAAACATACATATAAACTTTTTTTTTTTTAATAGATTTGAATATTTCTTTTTTTCGAGTTAAAGTATTAAATATTTTTAACATTCATGTTTCTCTATCAAAAAATTCATTTAATATAATAAAACAAAAGAAGTATAAATAAATGTATAAAAAACTTAAAAATCTTTTAAATTTCCCAAGTAAATTTACTTTTAAAATAATATGTTTGAATAAAAAAAATGTAGAAAAAAAAATTTTTAATATTTTAAAAAAAAAAAATATAAAAATAGAAAAAAAAAATAAAATTTTTAGTAAAAAAAAAAAATATTTATCTATTTCTATTGAAATTTTTTGTAATAATTTTAATTCAATTAAATTTGTTTATAAAAATATTGGTAAATTAAATTTTGTAAAAATTATTTTATAAAAAATTAATTTTATCTGTCCAGTACACATTTTATAAAGTACTGAACAGTTTTTTAAAATCTTAAAAAAATAATAAGATTATTAATAAAATTAAAGACTGGTAACGTTAGCTGCAGATGGACCTTTTTCGCCTTCAACAATTTCAAACTCTACACTCTGCCCTTCTGCTAAAGTTTTAAATCCATCACTTTGAATAGCTGAAAAATGAACAAAAACATCTTTACTACCATCTTCAGGAGTAATAAATCCAAAACCTTTTGATTCATTAAACCATTTAACATTACCTTTTATCTTAGACATCTTTTATTACCTTTACATGAAAATATAAATAATTCTAATATTTAAAAAATTAATTTTTTTAAATGTTCTATAAATAATAAATTTTTAATATATTATTTGATTAAAAAATCACTATTAAATTATTAATTTGAGTATAAATAAAATAAAAT
The DNA here is from genome assembly GCA_011754245.1 of Buchnera aphidicola (Periphyllus aceris). Taxonomy (GTDB): domain Bacteria; phylum Pseudomonadota; class Gammaproteobacteria; order Enterobacterales; family Enterobacteriaceae; genus Buchnera_J; species Buchnera_J aphidicola_BF. The sequence continues at coordinate 31,742 of JAAMXG010000004.1, read as the reverse complement.
TATATTTCTAATAATTTATTTAAAATACAATTTTATTTTGTTTAAAAAATTTTAATTTTTAATTTTAAAATAAGCCTGGAAATTACCTACTCTCACACAGGGAAACCCTGTACTACCATTGGCGTTATAATGTTTCACTTCTGAGTTCGATATGGATTCAGGTGGTACCATTACACTATTTTAACCAGGCTATTAAAAATTTTTTATGTTATATATTTTAATATATAATTTTATATATTAAAATACACATCTATTTTATTTTCGGAAAAAAGCATTTTTTTTAAAATTTTTTAATTTAAATAAAAATTATTAAAAAACACCTCTGGTGTTGTAAGATTAAGCCTATCGGGTCATTAGTACTAGTTAGCTCAACATATTGCTATGCTTACACATCTAGCCTATCTACGTCGTAGTCTTCAACGTCCCTTCAGAAAACCACAAAAGTTTTCAGGGAAGATTAATCTTAGGGTAAGTTTCGTGTTTAGATGCTTTCAGCACTTATCTTTTCCGCATATAGCTACCGGGCAATGCCATTGGCATGACAACCCGAACACCAGTGATGCGTCCACTTCGGTCCTCTCGTACTAGAAATAGATCCCTTCAATCTTCCAACGCCCACGGCAGATAGGGACCGAACTGTCTCACGACGTTCTAAACCCAGCTCGCGTACCACTTTAAATGGCGAACAGCCATACCCTTGGGACCTGCTTCAGCCCCAGGATGTGATGAGCCGACATCGAGGTGCCAAACACCGCCGTCGATATGAACTCTTGGGCGGTATTAGCCTGTTATCCCCGGAGTACCTTTTATCTGTTGAGCGATGGCCATTCCATTCAGAACCACCGGATCACTAAGACCTGCTTTCGCATCTGATCGCGTCATCACGCTCTCAGTTAAACTGGCTTATGCCTTTGCACTAACCTTACGATTTCCGACCGTAATTAGCCAATCTTTGTACTCCTCCGTTACTCTTTAGGAGGAGACCGCCCCAGTCAAACTACCCACCAGACATTGTCTCTGCACCGGTTTACGGTGCTAGGTTAGAATATTAATATTTAAAGGGTGGTATTTCAAGGTTGACTCCAATAATACTAGCGTATTAAATTCATAGTCTCCCACCTATCCTACACATTAAATATAAATATTCAGTGTCAAGATATAGTAAAGGTTCACGGGGTCTTTCCGTCTTGCCGCGGGTACACTGCATCTTCACAGCAATTTCAATTTCACTGAGTCCCAGATGGAGACAGCCTAGCCATCATTACGCCATTCGTGCAGGTCGGAACTTACCCGACAAGGAATTTCGCTACCTTAGGACCGTTATAGTTACGGCCGCCGTTTACCGGGGCTTCATTTTAAAGCTTCAAGTTTTTATACTTTAACTTCTTTATTTAACCTTCCGGCACCGGGCAGGCGTCACACCGTATACTTCCATTTTCATGTTTGCACAGTGCTGTGTTTTTAATAAACAGTTGCAGCCAGCTGGTATCTTCGACTAACTTCAGCTATAAGAGTAAATCTTTTTCACTTACGAGTTAGCGTGCCTTCTCCCGAAGTTACGGCACCATTTTGCCTAGTTCCTTCATCTGGGTTCTCTCAAGCGCTTTAGTATACTCTACCTAACTACCTGTGTCGGTTTGTGGTACGATTTGATTATATCTGATGCTTAGAGGATTTTCTTGGAAATTTGGTATTAATTACTTTGTTACCGTAATAACTCGTCATAACGCCTTAACTTAAAAAATATTCGGATTTTCCTAAATATTAATGTCTACACGCTTAAACCAAGACAACCGTCGCTTGGATAATCTAACCTCTTTCGTCCCCCCTTCGCAATATAATCAAGCACAGGAATATTAACCTGTTGTCCATCGACTACGCTTTTCAGCCTCGCCTTAGGGGTCGGCTTACCCTGCCTCGATTAACGTTGGACAGGAAACCTTAGTTTTTCAGCGAGCAGGTTTTTCACCTGCTTTATCGTTACTCATGTCAGCATTCGCACTTCTGATTCCTCCAATGTACTTTACAATACATCTTCAATGGTTTACAGAACGCTCCTCTACCCAGTAAAAAAAAATTACTGCCGCAGCTTCGGTATATAGTTTTAGCCCCGTTAAATCTTCCGCGCAAGCCGACTTGACCAGTGAGCTATTACGCTTTCTTTAAATGATGGCTGCTTCTAAGCCAACATCCTGGCTGTTTATGCCTTCTCACATCGTTTCCCACTTAACTATAATTTTGGGACCTTAGCTGGCGGTCTGGGTTGTTTCCCTTTCCACAACGAACGTTAGCACCCGCTGTGTGTCTCCCGTGATAACATTATACAGTATTCGGAGTTTGCATCGGATTGGTAAGTCAGTATGACCCCCTAACCGAAACAGTGCTCTACCCCTGTATATGAATTTCACGAGGCGCTACCTAAATAGCTTTCGAGGAGAACCAGCTATCTCCCGGTTTGATTGGCCTTTCACCCCTAGCCATAGGTCATCCGCTGATTTTTCAACATCAGTCGGTTCGGTCCTCCAGTTAGTTTTACCTAACTTTCAACCTGCCCGTGGCTAGATCACCGGGTTTCGGGTCTGTACCCTGAAACTAAATAGCCCATTTCAGACTCGGTTTCCCTTCGGCTCCCCTTTTAAATTCGGTTAACCTTGCTACAGAGTACAAGTCGCTGACCCATTATACAAAAGGTACGCAGTTACTCTATAAATTTGAGCTTCTACTGCTTGTACGTACACGGTTTCAGGATCTATTTCACTCCCCTAACAGGGGTTCTTTTCGCCTTTCCCTCACGGTACTAGTTCACTATCGGTCAGTCAGGAGTATTTAGCCTTAGAGGATGGTCCCCCTATCTTCAAACAGGATTTCTCGTGTCCCGTTCTACTTTTCGAGTTTATAATATATTTTTTTTCATATACGGGGCTTTCACCTTGTATCGCTAAATTTTCCAAAATTATTCTATTAAAAATTATATTATAATTAATACTCTGGGCTTTTCCCAGTTCGCTCGCCACTACTACGGGAATCTCAATTGATTTCTTTTCCTCGAGGTAATTAGATGTTTCAGTTCCCTCGGTTTGCTTTATTTATCTATTTATTTAATAAATAATATTATATAAAAATATAATAGGTTTCCCCATTCGGATATCATCGGATATAACGTTTCTTATCAACTTACCGATGCTTTTCGCAGATTTGCACGTCCTTCATCGCCTCTGACTGCCAAGGCATTCACCATGTACGCTTATTCGCTTAATCTTACAACCCACAGGTGTTTCTTTAGTTTTATAATTATTTAAATTATGCTTATTTCCGAATTTTTAAAGAGCTTTTAAAAAAATTTCTTATTTTAAAAAAATAACTTTATTAAGAATGATAATTGTATCACAATATATAAAAATAATAAATATTTTTTTTTAAAAAAATTTTGTCCCCTAGGGGAATTGAACCCCTGTTGCCGCCGTGAAAGGGCAGTGTCCTAGACCGCTAGACGAAGGGGACATTTTATTTTTTTAAAAAATAAAAAAAATAACAAAAAATTAAATTTTATTAAAAATTTTAATTTATTAATATTTATAAAATATTTAATACTAATGTAACTATTGTACAGATTCAAAAATTAGAGTCAAGTTTTTTTTAAAATATTTTGAAAAAAAATATTAAATATTTTAACATTTTAAAGATTTATTATTTTTTTTTTTTTTTTTTTTTTGTTAAAAATTTTATCGTTTTTTTAACATCAGGAAAAATATTATTCCATAAAAAAAAAGAATGAGCAGCTTGATTAACAAGCATTCCTATTCCATTAAAAACATTATTAGAACCAAAATTTATACAAAAATTCATAAAATTAGTATTTCTTTCTTTATAATACATATCATAACATATAGTTTCTTTTCTAATAATATTTTCTGGTATTAAAGGAATCTTATTAGAAATTTCTGCTGAAGTAGCGTTTACAATTATATGAAATTTCTTTTTATTTAGATTTTTAAAAGTAATAGATTCTATATTTCCAAACTTTTTAAACTCTTTTGATAAAATTTTCGCTTTATGAAAAGTTCTGTTTGTAATAAAAATATTACATCCAAACTTTAATAAAGGATATATAATACCTCTAGAAGCTCCACCAGCTCCAATAATTAATATATTAAAATTTTTCTTTACAATTTTTTTTAACAATAAATCAGATAAAAAACCTATTCCATCAGTATTATCTCCTAATATAGTTCCATTTTTCAAAAGTTTTAAAGTATTGATAGATCCTGCAATTTTTGCACGATTAGTAATTTTATTACATAAAGGAAATACTTTTTCTTTAAAAGGTAAAGTAATATTAGCTCCTTTTCCTCCTTTTTTAAAAAAAAAAGAAATATTTCTTAAAAAATTTTTTTTTGAAAGATAAATTTTAATATATTTTTGATTTAAGTTATATAATTTATAAAAAAAATTATGTATCTCTGGAGATTTACTGTGACTTATAGGATTTCCAAAAACAGCATAAGTTTTTTTTTCATATAAATTAATCACGTACTATTTCTCCTGTTATTAAATTAACAATTTTAGATGGTCTTTTACCATCTCCTAAAAAACCTTTTAATATCGGAAAATTTTTTCCAAAAATATTTTCAATCTCATAATTATTTAAACACGGTTTATATCCAGAAATATTTGCGCTTGTTGAAATAATTGGTTTTCCATAAATAAAACATAAATTTTTTATAAATTTATTTTTTGTAATTCTAACTGCTATAAATTTAGAATCTCCTGTTAACCAAACAGGAATTCCTTGAACAGCTGGAACTAAATACGTTAAAAAAAATTTATTTTCTAACAAAATTTTTTTTTTATTTAAAATTTTTTTCTCAGAAATATATGGAACTAATTGATTATAATTACTAGATATTAATATAAAACCTTTATTAATATTTCTATTTTTTAAAGATAATAATTTTTTTACTGCATTTTTACTATCTGGATTACAACCTAATCCAAAAACTGATTCAGTAGGATAAGCGATTACTTTATTTTCATTTAACTTTTTTATACAATATTTTAAAGATTTTATAAAAGTTATATTCATTGTAAAAAAATCCTAAAATTTATATTAAACCATTCTCTCAAATGTTATATATAAAATATATTTTCATATAAAATAAAATTTTAAATTCTATTTAAAATTAAAAATTTCACATAAAAAATAATATGTCTATTTTAAAAATACTTAAATATCCAAACAAAAAACTTAGAAACATAGCAAAACCAGTAAGAAATTTTAATAAAAAAATAAAAAATATAGTTAATGATATGTTCGAAACGATGTATAAAAAAAAAGGAATTGGATTAGCTGCAATACAAGTAAACATTAATCGTCAAATTATAGTTATAGATAAAATATACCCTTTAAAAAATCCAATAGTTTTGATAAATCCTAAAATTATAAAAAAAAATGGAAAAATTAATATAAAAGAAGGATGCTTATCTATTCCGAAATATGAATATATCACCCATTCTAGATCTCAATTCATTACTGTAAAAGCTTTTAACATTTCTGGAAAAAAAATTCTTATACGAGCAGAATCAATTTTATCTGTTTGTCTACAACACGAAATAGATCATTTAAAAGGAATATTGTTTATAGATTATCTATCATCTTTAAAAAAAAATAGAATTTATAAAAGTTTTAAAAAAAAAATATGAAAAAAAAAAAAATAATATTTGCTGGAACAAATAATTTGTCAGCAGTACATTTAAATAAACTAATTGTAAAAAAATTTAATATTGTAAGTATAATTACAAAATTAGATAATAAAATAAAAAATAAAAAAATATTCTCTGAAGTAAAAAAAATAGCAATAAAAAATAAAATAAAATTTATGCAACCAAAATCCTTAAATTCTAAAAAAATTTATCAATATATAAAAAATATTAAACCACATATAATGATAGTGGTTTCATACGGATTAATTATACCAAAAAAAATAATTAATTTATTTCCATTTGGTTGTATAAATATACATACTTCTTTGCTACCAAAATTACGAGGACCGTCTCCAATACAATATACAATACTAAAAGGAATAAAAAAAACAGGAATAACAATTATAGAAATGAATGAAAAAATAGATTCAGGAGATATTTTATGTAAAAAATCAATAATTATAAAAAAAAATGAAACATATAAAACACTATTAAAAAAATTATCCATACTTGGAAAAAAATTGTTAATTAAATGTTTAAAAAAAATATTTCTTAAAAAAATAATTAAAATTCCACAAAATGAAAAAAAAGCAACATATACTAATAAAATAAAAAAGAAAAATGGATTAATAAATTGGAATTCTAATGCTAAAAATATAGAAAAAAAAATCCGAGCTTTTATTTTATGGCCTGGATCTTTCTTTTATATTAAAAAAATTATGATTAAAATTTGGAAAGCAAAAATAGTTAAATCTTCAAAAAAAAATATTCCTGGAACAATTCTTAAAGCTGATAAAAATGGAATTTTAATATCTACAAAAAAAAATATTCTTAAAATAAAAAAATTACAAATTTCTGGAAAAAAAAAAAATGATGTTTCTCAAATAATAAATGCTTATAAAAAGTTATTTAAAATAGGAAAAATTTTAAATTAAAAAATTAAAAAATAAATACTAAAATAAAAAACAAAACGGCATTTTTGCCGTTTGTTTTTTATAAATTTTTTAAAATTTTATTATTTTAAAAACTACTTTTTAGTTTCTATCACATTATTTCTATTAACTAGTAAAATATATGCCATGGGAGACTTATCTCCATTTCGAAATCCACATTTAATAATTTTTATATAACCACCAGATCTATTTAAAAAAAAAGGACCTAAATCTTTAAAAAGCTTGTAAACAACAAAATTATTTCTAATTCTAGAAAAAACTAATCTTCTATTAGAAAGATTATCAATTTTTGAAATTGTAATAATTGGTTCTACTGTTCTTCTTAACTCTTTTGATTTTGCTATAGTAGTTTTAATTTTTTCATGTATTAAAAGAGAACAAGTTAAATTTTTTATCATAGATTTTAAATGACTACGTTTTCTATTTAATTTACGACCAACTTTTTGATGTCGCATAATTTATTATCCTTTATAAAACTATTTTATTCTTCTATCATATTTTCTGGAGGCCAATTTTTTAATTTTGTTCCTAAAGATAAATTTCTAGAAGATAATATATCTTTTATTTCAGTTAACGATTTTTTTCCTAAATTTGGAGTCTTTAATAAATCTACTTCAGTCTTTTGTATTAAATCTCCAATATAATGTATAGATTCAGCTTTTAAACAATTCGCTGAACGAACAGTTAACTCTAAATCATCAACAGGTTTTAATAAAATCGGATCAAATTCAGGTTTTACAACAGTTTCAATTGGTTCACAAACATCTTTTAAATCTATAAAAGATTCTAATTGATTTGATAAAATTGTTGCAGATTTTTTAATAGCATCTTCAGGATTAATAGAACCATTAGTTTCTAATTCTATAATCAATCGATCTAAATCAGTTCTTCTTTCTACTCTTGCTGCTTCTACTATATAAGAAACTCTAACAATAGGGCTATAACATGCATCTATAAATAATCTACCTATATAATTTTCATTCTCATTTTTTTTTAAACGAGAAGAAGCAGGAGAATACCCCCTACCTCTTTGAACTTTAATTTTCATACTTATAGAAGAATTTTTATTAGTTAAATGACAAATAATATGATTTAATTTAAAAATTTCAACACTTGAATCACATTTTAAATCAGAAGCAGTTACAACCCCTATTCCTTTTTTTTGTAAAATTATATATGCAGAATTTTTTCCATAAATATTAACAGATAATTCTTTTAAATTTAATAATACTTCAAGTATATCTTCTTTAATTCCTTCTTTTGTACTATATTCATGCAAAACACCATCAATTTCAACTTCTGTGACAGAACATCCAGGAATAGATGACAAAAGAATTCTACGCAAAGAATTTCCTAAAGTATGACCAAAACCTCTTTCTAAAGGCTCTAAAGTAACTTTAGAATGAGTAGAACTATACTGTTTTATATCAACTAAACGGGGTTTTAAAAATTTTCTTAGTAAATCTGACATTATATGAAACCTTTAAAAATATTATTTAGAATAAAGTTCTACGATTAAATGTTCATTGATTTCAGAAGATAAATCTACTCTATCTGGTTTTCTTTTTAAAATACCCTGCATTTTATTTAAATTATAATCTATCCACGAAACTTGTTCTTTTTGTTCAGATAATTCTAAAGATGCTTTTATCCTTAAATGTTTTTTAAATTTTTCTCTTACTTCGATAACATCATTGACAGAAACCTGATAAGAGGGAATGTTTACTATTTTATTATTTACACTAATAGACTTATGACTCACCAATTGTCGAGATTCTGCTCGTGTAGTTCCAAAACCAATTCTATATACTATATTATCTAATCTATTTTCTAATAATTGTAATAATGTTTCTCCAGTATTTCCTTTGGATTTAGAAGCAATTTTATAATATTTTCGAAATTGTTTTTCTAAAATACCGTATAATCTACGAACTTTCTGTTTTTCTCTTAATTGTATACCATAATCAGATAATCTTTGTTTTCTAGAACCATGTTGACCAGGTAAATGATCAATTTTACATTTGGAACTAATAGGTCTTAAACCAGATTTAAGATATAAATCTGTTTTTTCTCTTCTACTTAATTTTAATTTTGGACCTAAATACTTAGCCATTTTTTTTTCTCTATATTTAACAAATAAAATTACACTCTTCTTTTTTTAGGAGGCCTACATCCATTATGAGGAATAGGTGTAATATCAATAATATTAATAATTTTAAATCCTGCTGAATTTAATGCTCTAATTGTAGATTCTCTTCCTGGACCTGGTCCTTTTACCATTATATCTAAATTTTTTATCCCATAATCTTTAACTTTTTCAGCACATTTTTCAGCTGCTACTTGAGCTGCAAATGGAGTAGATTTTCTAGATCCTCTAAAACCAGAACCGCCAGAAGTAGCCCATCCTAAAGCATTACCTTTTTTATCTGTAATTGTAACAATCGTATTATTAAAAGAAGCATAAATATGAGCAATCCCATCAATTATCTGATTTTTTATACGTTTTTTAATTCTTACTTTTTTTTTTGACATAATTATTAATAACCTAAATTATTTTTTTATTAATTTACGTGGCCCTTTTCTAGTACGAGCATTAGTTTTTGTTCTTTGTCCACGTACTGGTAACTTTCTACGATGACGTACTCCTCTATAACAACCAAGATCAATTAATCTTTTAATTTTTAAAGTTCTTTCTCTTCTTAAATCACCTTCAACAATAAATTTTGAAACAGTAATTCTTAAAAGATCTATTTGTTTTTTAGTTAATTTAGAAATATATAAACAATCAGATATATTTAATAAACGACATATTAATTTAGAACGAGATTTCCCTATGCCATAAATTGATGTTAAAGCAATTAATGTGCGTTTTTTATCAGGAATATTTATTCCTGCTATACGAGTCAATTTAACAAACTCCTCTTATTTATGTAAAAAATATATAAAAATTTCAATTTAAAAAAAAATTTTGAAATTTTTTTTAACCTTGTCTTTGTTTATGTTTAGGATCATTACTACATATAACACGAACAACATTTTTCCTACGTATAATTTTACAATTTCTACAAAATTTTTTAATTGATGTTTTAACTTTCATAATTTCTTCTCTTGTTATAAAAAAATATTTATCTATGTAAATTTAAATTAGCTCTTTTAAAAGAAGATTTATATTGTTTTGACATAACTAAAGTTTGTAATTGAACAATTAAATCTATAATTACAACAACCACTATTAATAATGATGTTCCACCAAAATAAAATGGAACATGCATAAAAAAATGCATAAATTCAGGAATTAAACATATAAAAACAATATAAAATGAATTAATTAAAGTTAATTTAAACATAATTTTTTTTATATAATTTGAAGTATTTTCTCCTGGACGAATCCCTTGTATAAAAGCTCCAGACTTTTTTAAATTCTCTGAAGTTTCTCTTGAATTAAAAGCTAAATTAGTATAAAAAAAACAAAAGAAAACTATAGAAAAAGTATATAAAATTATATAAATTAATTTACCAGGTTGTAAATTAGTATACATTGAGTTTAAAATTGAATTAGTTTGAAAATTATTACCTTTTAACCAAGAAATAATTGTAACAGGAAATAACACTACACTAGAAGCAAAAATTGCAGGAATAACTCCAGACATATTTATTTTTAAAGGTAAATGAGCAATATTTGAAGAATATAAATAATTTTTTTGTTGTCTATTTGAATAATAAATGGTTATTTTTCTTTGACTTCTTTCTATAAAGACAACAAAATAAATAATAACAAAAACTAGAAAATTTATTAAAAAAAAAATACTATAACTTAAATTTCTTAATTTTAAATCTTGTAAAGTATGAATAATAGCAATTGGTAAATTTGCTATAATACCAGAAAAAATAATTACAGAAATTCCATTTCCCAATCCATGTTCTGTAATTAAATCCCCTACCCATATTAAAAAAATTGTTCCTGTAACTAAACTTATAATTGCAGTAATATAAAAACAAAAATCTAAATTAAAAATTAATGGCCTCATTCCAGGAATGTTTGGCAAACTAATTGCTATTCCAATAGATTGTATAATAGATAAAATTAAAGTAAAATATTTAGTATATTGATTAATTTTTATTCTTCCAGATTCTCCTTCTTTTTTTAATTCTTTCCAAGAAGGATATATAAACGTTAATAATTGTACAATAATTGAAGAAGAAATATAAGGCATGATTCCTAATGAAAAAATTGATGCTCTACTTAACGCTCCACCAGAAAACATATTTAACATTTCAACAAAAGTTCCTTGTTGATTGTTTAATAATCGAGATAAAGATACCGTATCAATACCTGGAACAGGAATAAAAGATCCTAAACGAAAAATTACTAAAGAAAAAATTAAAAAAATTATTCTTTTTTTGATTTCAGATAAATTAATTCCTAAATTTTTACTTTTAAAAATATTTTTTTTTTTACCCATTATTATTATTATTCCTCGACTTTTCCTCCGCAAGATTCAATTATTAAACGAGCTCCTTTCGTTACAGATAAACCTTGAATTTTTATAATATCAGAAAAATTTTTAGAAGAAATAATTTTCACTTGTTTAATATTTGATTTGATTAAATTTCTTTTCTTAAGAATATTTAAATTTATTATTTTTTCATTTAAAGAAGTTAACTCACATAATCTTAATTCTTTTTTTATTTTCTTTTTTCTTGAAATAAAACCAAATTTTGGAATTCTTCTATAAAACGGTGTTTGACCTCCTTCAAAACCTCTACGAATACTACTCCCAGTTCTAGATTTTTGACCTTTATGACCTCTTCCAGAAGTTTTACCTAAACCAGATCCAATACCTCTTCCCAAACGTTTTTTTTTTTTATTTTTACAATCTGTAAATATTGTGTTTAAATACATATTTTTTACCTATCTGACTTTTAACATATAAGAAATCTTATTAATCATACCCATGATAGACTTATTTTTTTTTCTTTTTACTGTATGATTAATATGTCTTAAACCTAATCCTTTTAAAGTTAATTTATGTTTTGGAAGTACCCCAATACTACTTTTTATTTGTGTAATAATTAAAAATTTTTCCATAGTTTTTTTTTACTCAAAAATATCTTTAATAGATTTATTTCGTTTTTCAGCAATATCTTTTGGAGATTTCATATTATTTAAACCATTAATCGTTGCTCTCACAACATTAATTGGATTCGTTGAACCATAAGTTTTTGCTAAAACATTTTGAACTCCTGAAACTTCTAAAACAGCTCTCATAGCGCCTCCAGCAATAATTCCAGTTCCTTCAGATGCTGGTTTCATAAATACCTTAGAACTCGTATAAAATTCTATAATAGTATGCTGTAAAGTTTTATTTTTTAATTTAAAACTAATCATATTTCTTTTAGCTCGTTCCATTGCTTTTTGAATGGCAAATGGAACTTCTCTTGCTTTTCCATAACCAAAACCAACTTTTCCATTTCTATTTCCAACTACAGTTAATGCTGTAAAAGAAAATATTCTTCCTCCTTTTACAGTTTTAGAAACTCTATTTACTGTAATTAATTTTTCTTGTAATTCTCCAATATATTTTTTTTCATTATTCATCATAAAAATAAATTTTCCTTAAAACTGAAGTCCAAATTTACGAGCAGAATTTGCTAATTCCATAATTCTTCCATGATATTTAAAACCTGAACGATCAAAAGAAACTTTTTTTATTCCTTTTTTTAAAGCTCTTTTTGCAATAATTTCACCAATAACTTGTGCAGATTTTTTATTTCCAGTATAACTTAAATTTTTACTTATTTCTTTTTCTAAAGTTGAAGCAAATGCTATAATAGAAAAATTATCTGAAGATATTATTTGAGCATAAATATGACGAGAAGTTCTATGCACAACTAAACGAATTACTTGTAAAGATTTTAATTTACAACGTATTTTTAAAGATCTTTTTTTTCTTATTTTACTTTTTAAATTCATAGATTGCATCTTATTTCTTCTTTGCCTCTTTAGTTTTTACAAACTCATTATAATAACGTATACCTTTTCCTTTATATGCATCTGGTCTACGATATAATCTTAAATTTGCAGATACTTGCCCAACTAACTGTTTATCTATTCCTTTAATCAATATTTCTGTTTGAGAAATTAATTTAACATCAATTCCAAAAGGTAAAAAATATATAATATTATGTGAATATCCTAAAGATAATATTAATTTTTTTTTACTATTTTCTAAAGCAAATTTGTATCCTACTCCTACTAAAATTAATTTTTTAGAAAATCCATCAGTCACTCCTAAAATCATTGAATTAATTAAAGATCGTACAGTACCAGCTTGCATCCATCCATTCAAACTAGATTTTTTAGCTCTTACATTTAAAACTTTATCTTTCAAATTAATTTCAACAAGATTATTAAATCTACGTTTTAACATTCCTTTCTGACCTTTAATTTGAACATATTGATTATCTAAAAAAACTTCAACATTATCTGGGATAATTATTGAACGCTTAGCTATTCTAGACATTCTAACTCCTTTTCATTAAGAAACATAACAAATAACTTCACCACCCAAACCTTTATTTCTCGCTTCCTTATCTGAAAATATTCCTTTAGAAGTGGATATAATAGAAATTCCTAAACCAGACATCACTTGAGGAATGTCATGATTTTTTTTATATACTCTTAACCCTGGTTTACTTATTCTAAAAATTTTTTCAATAACAGGTTTACCTTTAAAATATTTTAAAAAAATTTTTAATTTTGGTTTTTTTAGTTTTTTAACATAAAAATCTTTAATGTATCCCTCTTTTTTTAATAAATTTGCAATCTGTTCTTTAAAATTAGAAAAAGGCATATTTACTGAAATTTTATTAGCAAATTGTCCATTTTTAATTCGAACAAACATATCTGATATAGGATCATGCATACTCATATAATATTATTCCTGATACAAATTAAAATTATTTTTTTTATAATTACCAACTCGATTTTCTTAAACCTGGAATTTCTCCTCTCATTGCTGCTTCTCTTAATTTTATTCTACTTAAACCAAATTTCCTTAAAAATCCATGTGGTCGTCCAGTTAGAAAACAACGATTTCTTTGTCTCGAAAGACTCGAATCTCTTGGTAATTTTTGTAATTTAAAAACAGCATTCCATCTTTTTTTTTTTGACAAATTTAAATTAACAATCATAAGTTTCAATTGCATTCTTTTTTTAAAAAATTTATTTCCTAACAAAATTCTTTTTTTTTCTCTTTCTTTCATAGACTGTTTAGCCATATAAACACACCTTAATTAATTTTTTTCTCTAAAAGGAAAATTAAATTCTGATAATAAAAAAAATCCTTCTAAATTTGTATTAGCTGTAGTTACAATAGAGACATCTAATCCTCTAATTTTATCTATTTTGTCATAATCAATTTCTGGAAAAATTATTTGTTCTTTTATTCCAAAATTATAATTACCTCGACCATCAAAAGAATTTTTAGAAAAACCTCTAAAATCTCTTATTCGAGGCATAGCAATATTAATTAATTTATTTAAAAAATGCCACTTTCTCATTCCTCTTAAAGTAACTTTACATCCGATCATATATCCTTGTCTAATTTTAAATCCAGCAATAGATTTTCTAGCTTTTGTAACAATAGGTTTTTGACCAGATATAATAGTTAAATCAGAAATAGCATAATCCAATTTTTTCTTGTTAGATATTGCTTCTCCAACACCCATATTTAAAACAATTTTCTCAAATTTCGGAACTTGCATTACAGAACTATAATTAAATTTTTTAATTAATTTAGGTATTATTTTTTTTTTATACAAATTATAAATATCACTCATAATTATATTCCAAATTACTATATATCAATATTATTAGATTTAAAAAACCTTATTTTTTTTCCATTTTTAAATTTAAATCCTACTCTATCTGGTTTATTCGTTATCGGATTTAAAAGAGCTATATTAGAAATATGAATATAAGACTCCTTTTTAATTATTCCACCAGGTTTATTTTGTGAAGGAATAGGTTTTTGATGCTTTATAACCATATTTATTCCTTCAACAATCACTTTATTTTTTGATAAAACTTTTTTTACAATTCCAATTTTCTTTTTATATTTTCCTGATAAAACTATCACTTTATCATTAGATCGAATTTTAGATGCCATATATATTCTTACCTATAATATAATTATAAAACTTCTGGTGCTAAAGAAATTATTTTCATAAATTTTTCTGTACGTAATTCACGAGTAACTGGACCAAAAATACGTGTTCCTATTGGTTGTTCATTATTATTTAAAACAACACAAGAATTACTATCAAATCTAATTAAAGAACCATCAGATCTTCTAATTCCTTTTTTAGTTCTTACAATTACAGCTTTTAAAACTTCTCCTTTTTTTACTTTTCCTCTTGGAATAGCTTCTTTAATAGTAATTTTAATAACATCTCCAATATTTGCATATCTTCTCCTAGATCCCCCCAAAACTTTAATACACATTACTGAACGCGCTCCTGAATTATCTGCAACATTTAAAACAGTTTGTTCTTGAATCATTAATAATCTCCTAATTTTATTGTACATTAAAAAAATTATAAACTATTCTAGAAAACATGAAAATAAAAAATTTTATCATGTCTTCTATAAATTATTTTTTTTTTAAAAAACACATTTTTTTAAAATATCAACTAAAATCCAAGACTTTTTCTTTGAAATTGGTCTATTTTCTTTAATTAAAACAATATCTCCTATAGAACATTTGTTAAATTCATCATGTACATGAATTTTAGTTTTTCTTTTTACAAATTTTTTATACATTGGATGCTTAATAAATCGCTCTACAAGAACCACTATAGATTTTTGCATTTTATTACTTGTTACATAACCTTTCAATAATTTACTTTTTTCTGACATTTAACAACCCTTTTCAGATAGTAATGTTTTAATAATCGCAATTTTTTTTCTATTTTTTTTTAATAAATGAGTTTGAATTAATTTCTTAGAAGTAAATTGCATACGTAAATTAAATTGTTCTTTAAATAAACTAAATAGCTCTGTTTTAAGAAATTTACAATTTTTTTTTCTTAATTTTATAATATTCATAAATTTTCCATTTTTAAAACAAAAATTGTTTTAACAGGTAATTTTGCTGAAGCTAATTTAAATGCTTTACGAGCAACATTTTCAGAAATTCCATTAATCTCATATAAAATTTTCCCAGGTTGAATTAAAGCGACCCAATATTCAACATTTCCTTTTCCTTTACCCATACGTACTTCTAAAGGTTTTTGAGTAATAGGTTTATCTGGAAAAATTCTTATCCAAACCTTTCCCAACCTTTTAATATATCGAGCAATAATTCTTCGAGCAGATTCAATTTGACGAGAAGTTAAACGACCTCTAGTAATAGCTTTTAAACCAAAAGATCCAAAAATAACATTATCATTAAAAATTAAACCTCTATTACGTCCTTTATGCATTTTTCTAAATTTTGTTTTTTTTGGCTGAAGCATTTTAAAAAATTCTCCTTACTTACGAATTCTTTTATTTTGTTTTTTAAATTGCATATTTGTTATAACTTTATTAATTTTTGGCATACCACCTAAAATTTCTCCTTTAAAAATCCAAACTTTAACTCCTACAACTCCAAAAGTTGTATGAGCTTCTAAAGAACTATAATCAATATCTGCTCTTAAAGTATGTAATGGAACTCTTCCTTCTCTTTGCCATTCTGTTCTCGCTATTTCCGCTCCTCCTAATCTTCCACTAATTTCTACTTTAATTCCTTTTGCTCCATGTCTCATTGAATTTTGAATAGCTCTTTTCATTGCTCTTCTAAACATTACTCTCCTTTCTAACTGAGAAACAATATTATCTGCTACTAATTTTGAGTCTAATTCTGGTTTTTTTATTTCAGAAATTGTTATTTGTGCAGGAACTTGAGCAATATTTGAAATTATTTTTCTTAAATTTTCTATATCCTCACCTTTTTTTCCAATAACAATTCCTGGACGCGCTGTATATATAATTACCTTCATTGTTTTAGATGGTCTTTCTATAACAATTTTTGATACAGATGCACGAAATAATTTTTTCATTAAAAATCGACGAACTTTAAAATCACTATTTAAATAATTAGCAAAATTTTTACTATTTGAAAACCATATAGAATTCCATTGTCTAATAATTCCTAATCTCATTCCATGTGGATGTACTTTTTGTCCCATTATTATAATATCCCCAAAATTTTCAATCTGAAACAACAATTGTAATATGACTAGTACGTTTTAAAATTTGATCTGCTCGTCCTTTTGCTCGAGGCATCATTCTTTTCATAGTTGGACCTTCATCTATTAAAATGGTACTTATTCTTAAAAAATCTATATCTAATCCATTATTATGTTCTGCATTAGAAATAGCAGATTCAAGAACTTTCTTAATTAAAAGAGATGCTTTTTTTTTAGAAAAATTTAATATGTCAATTGCCTTATCAACTCTTTTTCCACGAATAACATTCGCTATTAACCTCAATTTTTGAGCCGAAGAACATGCTTTTTTATATTTCGCTATAACTTTCACATATTTATCCTATTTTTATATAAAAATTTAACGTTTTTTAATCTTCCTATCAGAAGTATGACCTCTATAAGTTCTTGTTAAAGAAAATTCTCCTAATTTATGACCCACCATTTCCTCTGTAATAAAAACAGGAATATGTTGTTTTCCATTATGTATAGAAATTGTTAAACCAATCATATTTGGAAAAATTGTAGAACGTCTAGACCAAGTTTTTATAGGTTTTTTATCTTTTTTTAAAACTGCTAATTCTACTTTCTTATATAAACTTTCATCAATAAACGGACCTTTTTTTAAAGAACGAGGCATAAAATATCCTATTTAAAATTATTTTTTACGAGAACGAATAATAAATTTTTTTGTTCTCTTATTTCTTCTTGTTTTCTTTCCTTTAGTTTGAACTCCCCAAGGAGTTACTGGATGTTTTCCAAAATTTCTACCTTCCCCACCTCCATGAGGATGATCTACTGGATTCATAGCTGTTCCTCTTACAGTGGGTCTAATTCCTCTCCAACGAGAAGCTCCAGCTTTACCAAAAACTTTTAACATATGTTCAGAATTTCCAACCTCTCCAATCGTTGCTCTACATTTAGATAAAATTTTTCTCATTTCTCCAGAACGCATACGTACACTTACATAATTTAATTCTTTTGAAATCAATTGTAAATAACTACCAGCAGAACGTGCTAATTGACCTCCTTTTCCTGGTTTTAATTCCACATTATGAATTAAAGTACCTACTGGAATTTTATTTAAAGGTAAAACATTTCCTATTTTTATTTCTACATTTTTTCCAGAACATACAGTAGACCCTACTTTGATTCCTTTAGGAGATAAAATATAACTATATAAACCATCTTTATATAAAATTAAAGCAATATTTGAAGAACGATTAGGATCATATTCAAAACGTATTACAGTTGCCAAGATATTATCTTTTTTACGTTTAAAATCTATAATACGATATAAATTTTTATGTCCTCCTCCAATATGTCTTGTAGTAATTCTACCTCTATTATTTCTTCCTCCATGTTTATTTTTTTTTCTAAGTAAATTAGAAAAAGGTTTTCCTTTATATAAACTATGATCTACTACTTTAATTACGTGTCTACGTCCAGGAGATGTTGGTTTACATTTAATAATTGCCATTCATTTTTCTCTAATTAATTCTTAATTATAATTTTAAAAAATCTAGATTCTGATTTTTCTTTAAAAAAATATAAGCTTTTTTAATTGTTTTTTTTTTAGTAACGTTTTTACCTTTTTTTTTTGATTTTCCTTTTATATTAACTAAATTAACTTTTTTCACTAAAAGATTAAACATTTTATAAACAGCAATTTTAATCTCTTTTTTTGTAGAATTTTTATTCACCTTTAAAACAATAACATTATTTTTTTCTTGACATTGATTAGATTTTTCTGAAATATGTATAGAATTGATTGTTTTAAATAAAAAATTTTTTTTCATCATAAAAGATTTTCCTCTATCTCTTTTAATGCATCTAAAGTAATCAAAACATCAGAATGAGTTAATAAAATTAATGGATTAATAAAATTTGAATTAATTACAGAAACTTTATATAAATTTCTAGAAGCTAAGAAAATTTTTATATCTAATATTTTTTGTATAATAAGAACATCTTCTACATTTAAAGTTTTTAATTTTATTAACAATTTTTTTGTTTTAGGATATTTTATTGAAAAATTTTTTAATACAATTAATCTATTAACACGTAATAATTCAGAAAAAATACATCTTAAAGCACCACGATACATCTTTTTATTAATTTTTTGCTTATAATCCCTTGATTTCGAAGCAAAAGTTACTCCACCAGATCTCCAAATAGGACTTCTAATAGAACCAACACGAGCCCTACCAGTACCTTTTTGTCTCCAAGGTTTTTTTCCAGAACCAGAAACTTCTGCACGACTCTTTTGTGCTTTTGTTCCTTGTCTTTTTGAAATACTATGAGATTTTAAAACTTGATGAACTAAAAATTTATTAAAATCTCTACTAAAAACTAAATTAGAAATTTTAACAATTTCATTTGTATCTTTTAAAATCAATTCCATTAAAATACTCCTTATTTTTTTTTAATAGCTGGCTTAACAATTAAATCTCCTCCTAAAGATCCAGGAACTGACCCTTTTATTAATAAATAATTACTTTTTAAATTTATTTGAACAATTAATAAACTTTGTATAGTAACTTTTTTATTTCCTAAATGACCAGCCATTTTTTTTCCTTTAAAAACTCTCCCAGGAGTTTGATTTTGACCAATAGAACCAGGAGCTCTATGAGATAAAGAATTTCCATGAGAAGCATCCTGTGAAGAAAAATTCCAACGTTTAATAGTTCCAGAAAAACCTTTTCCTTTTGAAAAACCTGTAATATCTACTTTTTTAAAATCTTGAAAAAAATCCAAATTCAATTTTTGACCAATAAAAAATCTTTCTGTTAAAGACGCTTTAAATTCCCATAATCCACGTCCTGGAACCACTTTATTTTTATTAAAATGACCTAATTCTGGTTTATTTAAAGAATATATTTTTTTTTTTCCTGTTGTTAATTGTACTAAAAAAAATTTTTTTGAAACATTTTTTTTAATTTGAGTAATTCTATTTTCAGTAATTTTAATTACTGTTACAGGAGTAGAAAAACCTTCCTTATCAAAAATTCTTGTCATCCCAATTTTTTTTCCAACTAATCCAAGCACAATTTTTTATTAACTCCTAAACAATTTAATTTAATTAACCTAAACTAATTTGAACATCTACTCCAGCAGCAAGATCTAATCTCATTAAAGCATCAACAGTCTTTTCAGTCGGCTCAACAATATCTATTAATCTTTTATGAGTACGAATTTCATATTGATCTCGAGCATCTTTATTTACATGAGGAGAAATCAAAACAGTAAATTTTTCTTTTCTTGTAGGTAAGGGTATAGGTCCACGAACTTGAGCTCCAGTTCTTTTTGCAGTATCTACAATTTCTGCAGTAGAATAATCTATTAATTTATGATCAAAAGCTTTTAGACGTATTCTAATTCTTTGGTTCTGCATATTATCAGAACTCCAATTATTGATTATGATAAAAACTAAAAATTACTCTCTTTTTAATATTTAGAGAGTACTTTAGGGTAATTTATTGTAATTTTTTAAAATAAAAAAATATAATTATTTACTTAAAAAATAAAATTTTAATATTTATTTATAAATAATATTATAAAATAGATATTTTTACAAACTAATACTAAATAGTATATTCTAAAAAAAATATAATATATAAAATTATTTTATTATATATTGTAAAAAAATTTTTATTTTTAAATCAAGAAAAGAAATAATCTTTTCTTGATTATTTTAAAATAATAATATTTAAAAAAATTAACTAAGAACTTTAGAAACAACTCCAGCCCCAACAGTTCTTCCACCTTCTCTAATAGCAAATCTTAAACCTTCAGACATAGCTACCGGATGTATTAAAGTTACTGTAATTTTTATATTATCACCTGGCATTACCATTTCAACATCACTCGGTAACTCAACAAATCCTGTTACATCTGTAGTTCTAAAATAGAATTGTGGTCTATATCCTTTAAAAAAAGGCGTATGTCTACCCCCTTCTTCTTTTGATAAAACGTAAACTTCAGATTCAAATTTAATATGTGGTAAAATACTTCCAGGTTTAGATAAAACTTGACCTCGCTCTATATCATCTCTTTTAGTACCTCTTAATAAAACTCCTATATTCTCTCCAGCTCTACCTTCATCCAACAATTTCCTAAACATCTCAACACCAGTACAAATAGTTTTTGTAGTAGGTTTTATTCCAACAATTTCAACTTCTTCACCAACTTTTATCACTCCCTTTTCAACTCTTCCCGTTACCACAGTTCCTCTTCCTGAAATTGAAAAAACATCTTCTATAGGTAATAAAAATGGTTCCTCTATTAATCTTTTTGGTTCCGGAATATATTTATCTAATGTATTAGATAAATCAATTATTTTAGATTCCCATATAGGATCTCCTTCTAAAGCTTTCAAAGCAGAACCTCTAATAATTGGAGTTTCATCACCTGGAAATTCATATTGAGTTAATAAATCCCTTACTTCCATTTCTACTAATTCTAATAATTCTTCGTCATCTACCATATCACATTTATTTAAAAAAACAACAATATATGGAACTCCTACTTGTCTACCTAATAAAATATGTTCACGAGTCTGAGGCATTGGTCCATCTGTTGCAGCTACAACTAATATTGCCCCATCCATTTGAGCAGCTCCAGTAATCATATTTTTTATATAATCAGCATGACCAGGACAATCAACATGAGCATAATGTCTTTCTTGAGTATCATATTCTACATGAGAAGTGTTAATAGTAATTCCTCTAGCTTTCTCTTCAGGAGCATTATCTATCTGATCAAAAGCTCTAGCAGATCCTCCATATGTTTTAGATAAAACAGTAGTAATTGCCGCAGTTAAAGTAGTTTTTCCATGATCAACATGACCAATAGTTCCTACATTAATATGAACCTTTACACGTTTAAATTTTTCTTTTGACATAATTTAACCTTAAAATAGAATTATAAATTTTATATTTTTGATACATAAATTTACTTAATTTTACTTTCAATAATATTTTTTGAAATATTATTAGGAGCTTCTTTATATTTTAAAAATTCCATAGAATAAGAAGCTCTACCTTGAGTTTGAGAACGTAAATCAGTAGCATATCCAAACATTTCTGAAAGTGGAACTAAAGATTTTATTATTTTTCTTAAATCTTGATCTATCATACTTTCAATAATTCCTCTACGACGATTTAAATCACCTATTACATCACCCATATATTCTTCCGGAGTTTCTACTTCAACAGTCATAATAGGTTCTAATAAAATTGGTCGAGCTTTTTTAAATCCATTTTTAAAAGCAATAGATGCAGCTAATTTAAAAGCAATTTCTGAAGAATCAACATCATGATAAGATCCATCATGCAATCTTATACCAATATCTAATACAGGATAACCAGCTAATGGACCAAATTTTAATTGTTCTTGAATTCCTTTTTCTACAGCAGAAATATATTCTCCTGGAATAACACCTCCTTTAATACTATTGATAAACTTATATCCTTCAGATCCTGGTTCTAAAGGAAATATATCTATGACAACATGTCCGTATTGACCTCTACCTCCAGATTGTTTAATATATTTTCCTTCAATATTTTTCACTTCTAAACCAATTGTTTCTCTATATGCTACTTGAGGTTTTCCAATATTTGCATCAACACTAAATTCTCGTTTCATACGATCAATTATAATTTCTAAATGTAATTCTCCCATACCAGCTATGATAGTCTGATTAGATTCTTTATCAGTCCAAACTTTAAAAGAAGGATCTTCTTTCGCTAATCTGTTTAAAGCTATCCCCATTTTTTCTTGATCAATTTTTGTTTTTGGCTCTACTGCAATTGAAATAACAGGTTCTGGAAATTCCATTTTTTCTAAAACAATAGGATTTTCATAATCACATAAAGTATCTCCAGTCATCACATCTTTTAATCCAATTGCAGCAGCAATATCTCCAGAATAAACCTCTTTTATTTCTTCTCTTTTATTTGCATGCATTTGAACTATTCTTCCTAAACGTTCACGTTTAGATTTAACAGAATTAAAAATAGTATCTCCTGAACGTATCATACCTGAATATACTCTAAAAAATGTTAAATTTCCAACATAAGGATCAGTAGAAATTTTAAAAGCTAATGCTGAAAAAGATTCTGTATCTTTAGATTTCCTAATAATTTTTAAATCATTTTCAATACATGAAGTTCCTGAAATAGAATTTACATCTATAGGAGAAGGTAAATAATCAATAACAGCATCTAACAATGCTTGTACGCCCTTATTTTTAAAAGCAGAACCACAAGTCACTAAAACTATTTCATTTTTTAAAGATTTTTCACGTAAAACAGATTTAATTTCAGCTTCTGTAAAATCTTCTTCATTAAAATATTTTTCCATGAATTTTTCGTTAGAATCAGCAACTAATTCAATTATTTTTTGATTAAATTTTTTCGATTCTTCTAATAAATTTTCTGGAATTTTTTTATAAGTAAATGTAATTCCTTGATCTTTTTCATTCCAATGCACGGCTTTCATTTTAATTAAATCTATTATACCTACAAAATTATTTTCTCTTCCAATTGCTAACTGAATAGGAATAGGATTTGCTCCTAAACGAATTTTAATTTGATTTACAACTTCTAAAAAATTCGCTCCTAATCTATCCATTTTATTAATAAAAGCAATTCTAGGAACATTATATTTATTTGCTTGACGCCAAACAGTTTCAGATTGAGGTTGAACTCCTCCAACTGCACAATAAACCATAATTACGCCATCTAAAACTCTCATAGATCTTTCCACTTCTATAGTAAAATCTACATGACCTGGAGTATCTATAATATTAATTCTATGAGATTTATATTGATTAGCCATTCCAGACCAAAAAGCGGTTGTAGCAGCAGAAGTAATAGTTATTCCTCTTTCCTGTTCTTGCTCCATCCAATCCATAGTTGCCGCTCCATCATGAACTTCACCTATTTTATGATTTACTCCTGTATAAAACAAAATTCTTTCTGTAGTAGTTGTTTTTCCAGCATCTATATGTGCACTAATTCCAATATTTCTATAATTTTTAATCGGAGTAAAACGAGACATTCTATTCCTTATTTTCTTAAATTACCATCTATAGTGTGCAAAAGCTTTATTAACTTCTGCTGTTTTATGTACTTCCTCTTTTTTTTTTACAGCATTTCCTTTATTTGATAAAGCATCAAATAATTCATTAAATAATCTAAAAGACATTGATTTATCAGATCTTTTTCTAGCAGAATCAACAATCCATCTCATAGCTAAAGTATTTCTTCGTACAGGTCTTACTTCTATAGGAACTTGATAAGTAGAACCTCCTACTCTTCTAGATTTTACTTCAACAACTGGACGAACTTTTTCTAATGCATTTTCAAAAGAATCTAAAGGAGATTTCCCAGTTTTTTTTGAAAGTTCTTTTAAAGCATTATAAACTATCATTTCTGAAATCGATTTTTTTCCATCAATCATTAATATGTTAATAAATTTACTTAAAATTTCAGAAGAAAATTTTGGATCTGGTAATATTTTTCTTGAACCAATTACTTTTCTGCGAGGCATTTTTATTCCTTAATTAAAATATATAAATATTATAAAATTTTAATAAATTAAGTTTTTTTTCTTTTCACTCCATATTTAGAACGACCATTTTTTCTTTCTTTAACACCAGCACAATCTAAAGCACCACGAACAATATGATATCTTACTCCTGGCAAATCTTTTACTCTTCCTCCTCTAATTAATATTACAGAGTGTTCTTGTAAATTATGCCCTTCACCTCCAATATAAGCTGTTACTTCTAAACCATTAGTTAATCTAACTCTACATACTTTTCGAAGAGCAGAGTTTGGTTTTTTAGGAGTTGTTGTATATACCCTTAAACAAACTCCTCTTTTTTGAGGACATTTTTCTAAAGCAGGAACATTACTTTTTAACATTTTTTTTAATCTATTTTTTCGAACTAATTGATTAATAGTAACCATATTTTTTTTTCCATATATATATAAATAAATATAAAATATTTCATAATTATTAAAATCTCTATATAAAAATCTTTAATTACCAAATAACCTGTTGTATATGAATTTCTGTAAGGTGTACAAAATATTCATAATCTATAGGAAAAAAAGATTTAGATATCATTGAAGAGGAAATTCCTCTCGCTTGTAAATCATTTAATAAAACATATTTTTTTTTAAAAAAAAAATCTTTAAAAAAAAAACTATTTTTTAAAGAAATTAATACTCCATCTTGTAACGCAATAAAATCATCTCTTGTATTAATAATACTTTTTAATAATACTAAATTACTTTTAAAAGGAGAATTCATTAAAGTATGAAGCATTTTTATTATACTCTTTAAAAATTTAAAACATGATCAAAAAAAGATAACTTATCAACAAAATTTTTAGTATTTAAAATATTCATCGTGACAATAAAATTTTTAATATTTAAAAGTCCTCGATCTTCTAAAGAAGATTGATCACAATAAAATTTTTTAACTCCTAAAGTTTTTAAAATTTCAAATCGTTGTGTATAATCATAACAGTAAATATACTTAGAATTTTTATTTTTTAAACATTGAAATACTCCATCACCAATAAAAAAAATTTCTATATTTTTAGAATGAGCAGTTAAAGAAATAGAAAAATCTAAACCATCTTTACTTAAAAAATTTCCAAAAGGAGAACAAGAAAAAATAATAGCAATACTTTTCATAAAATATAAAACCAATATTTTTTAAAATAATTAAAATTGTATAACACGATCAGATTTTTGAATATCTCGGGATAATTTTTCTAAACTTGAAATTTTAAAAAAAAATTCTAAATGTCCTATAAAATTTTTTTTATTATTTTTTTTTTTCATATTTATAATACCACGTCTTAATGCTGCACTAAAACAAACATTTAATCTAACTTTATTTTTTTTACTAAAATTAATCCATTTTTTTTTTATATTAAATTCATTGATTGTAAAAGACATAAAATTACTCATATTTAAAACACCATCATTTATAAAAAAAATACTTTTTATAAAATGTTTTTTCTTAATAATTAACGCTTTAGAAAATAATAAAGCGCTAATAGAATTTTCTTTACTAAAAAAAGAACTTCTAATAATAATAGTATAAATCAATAAAAACCTCCATCTTAACAAATAAAATTTTTATATAAAAATTTACAATAAAAAAAAATCAAATTATCCTATATAAGATATATAATAATTTTATATATTTTAAAATATTATAAATATAAATTTTTTTAGGAACTTAATATTATTTAATCTTTTATATTTTATACATAATTAAAATATCTATAAAAAATCAATTAATTTTTATAATAAAAAATTAACATTCAAATTAATAAATTTATTTAAAACAAACTATGATATATAAAAATAAAATTAAATTAACTTTTATAAGTTTTATGTCTTACGCTCTAATGGGAGCTTTAATAACTGTAACAGGTTTAGTTATAAAAAATATTTCCACACAATTTAAAATTCCTATTTCAGAAGCAAGTACTGTTTTTAATTTTTTAAATCTAGGAATATTAATATCAGTTTTTTGTAGTTCATGGTTCCTTGAAATTTTTCCTTTACAACAACAATTGGATTGCGGTTTAGTTTTAACCGCATTAGCTATGATTTTATCTCTTTTATCTACTAACTTAATAATTTTTTCAATAAGTATATTATTTTTTGGTTTAGTAAGTGGAATGATTTTATCTGTTGGAACATTTTTAATTGCAAATTTATATCATGGACAAGAAAGATCTCAAAAAATGCTCATAACTGATTCATTTTTTAGTATCTCTGGAATTATTTTTCCAATAATAAATATATTTCTTATTACACATAAAATTCAATGGAATTACATATATTCTTTCATCGGATTAATTTATTTTGCTATTTTTTTTACTTCTAAAACGATGATTTTACCAAAATTTATAAAAAATGAAATTAAAACATACAATATTAACAATCAAGAAACATATATAAATACAAATATTTTTCTTTTGTATGTTGCAGCATTAATATATATATTAGGACAATTAGGTTTTTTATCTTGGATTCCTGAATATTCTATAGAATATTTAAAAATTAATATAGAACAATCTAATAAAATTATCAGTATTTTTTGGACTAGTTATATGATTGGAATGTGGTTTTTTAGTTATTTTTTAAAATTATATCATTTAAAAAAAATTATTATTTTATTATCAGGAATATCAACTCTTATAATTTTTTGCTTTATTCAAAATACAAACTACTTACTCTCTCTTTGTATAATTTCCTTATTAGGTTTTTTTTCAGGACCAATTTATGGAATAATTTTGACTCTCAATTCTTTACAAACAATGAAGCCTTCTCCTAAAATAATTAATTTTACTTTATTTTTTGGAACAATTGGAACTTTACTTACATTCCTAGTAACTTCTCCAATTATAAAATTTCAAGGAGTTAAATCCGCTCTTATCGCATCAAATATTTTTTATTTATTAATTTTTTTTATATTTATGTTATTTAGATATAAACAAATTAAAAAATAATATAATTATTTAAAATTCTAAAAAAAATATTTATATTTTTATATATTTTAATAAAAACTTATTAAAATATATAAATATAAAATAAAACTTGAATTCTATTAAAATAAACCTAAATTTTTATAAACTTTCTTTAAATTTTTTTTAGCAATTTTTGATGCTTTATTAGTACCTTGAGAAGATATTTTTTTTAAAAAATTTTCATCTTTTCTATAAAGAAAAAATTTTTTTTGAATCTTAGAAATATGCATATCAACAGAATAATATACTTCTTTTTTTAAATCCGAATAAGATTTATTAACAAAATGTTGTTCTAATTCATGTATAGATTTTCCAACTAAAGCAGAAAGAATTTCTAATAAATTTGAAATTCCAGGCTTATATATTGAATCAAAAGAAATTTTTGGAGGTACATCAGAATCAGTAATCGAAGATTTAATTTTTTTTAAAATTTCTTTAGAATTTTCTAACAAAAAAATTACATTTTTTTTGTTAATATCAGATTTTGACATTTTTTTTCTAGGATCCATCAAAGACATTATTTTTGAACCTAAATTATAAATTAATAATTCAGGAATTTTAAATGTTTTTCCATATCTTGAATTAAATCTCGTTGCGATATTTCTAGTTAATTCAATATGTTGTTTTTGATCTCTTCCAACATGTACTTTATCTGTTTGATATAATAAAATGTCTGCAGCCATTAACGTTGGATAATTTAATAATCCTGTATTAATTTTTTCAGTAATATGAAAAATTTTATTTTTAAATTGAGTCATTCTTATTAATTCATTATAATAAGTATGACAATTTAATATCCAATTTAAAGAAGAATGTTCATGTACAGAGGACTGCACAAAAATTATACTTTTCTTCGGGTTTACTCCACATGCCAAATACAAAGCGAAAGTATCTAAAATAGATTTTTTTCTTAAAAAATTATCTTCCTTATGAAGAGATGTTAATGAATGTAAATCTGCTATACAAAAAATACATTGATATTTTTTTTGCATTTTTTTCCAATGTCTTAAAACACTAATATAATTTCCTATAGTTAAACTTCCTGAAGGTTGAATAGCGCTAAAAACTTTTATTTTTTTTTTATTCATTATTTTTTTTTTTTTCTCAACAAAATTATCTTAAAAATAAAAAATTATATAATAAAATTATGAAAAATTAGATATATAATTTTTAATTTTTTCAATAACAAACTTATAATTTGAATGATTAAATATATACGATCCAATTACAAAAATATTAACTCCTAACTGTAATAGAGAATCTAAATGACAAAATTTTACTCCTCCATCAACAGAAACATAAATTTTACGTTTACTTAAAATTATTTTATTTTGTACTAACTTTATTTTTTTTAAAGTATTTAATATAAATTTTTGATTTGAAAATCCTGGATCCACAGACATAATTAAAATTAAATCTAATTTTTCTATGACATCATCTAAAAAATCAATTGATAAAGCAGGATTAATCGCTATTCCAACTTTACATCCATTTTCTTTAATAATATCTAAAGTTCTATTAATATGATATGTAGATTCTGGATGAATAGTAATATACGTTGCTCCAGCTTTAGCAAACAATGGAATTAAATTATCTACTGGTTTTGCCATAATATGAACATCAATTGGAGCTAAAATATTATAATCTCGTATAGATTTTAAAACCATTGGACCGAATGTTATATTTGGAACATAATGATTATCCATAACATCAAAATGAATAATATCTGCTCCAAAATTTAAAACACTTTTTATTTCTTCACCTAAAATAGCAAAATTAGCTGATAATATTGAAGGTGCTAAAAATACTTTTTTCATTTATTGTAATAACCAATTTAAAATACATTTAATAATTAAAATTTTTAAAAAATTTTATATATTTTATTTTTTTAAAGAATTTTTAATAACTGATAATATTACTTCTTGATCAATTTCTTTATAAATTTTTACTATACCAATTTTATAAGGTAAAATTAAATTTATATTATTTAAAAAATTTTTTTTATCTTTTTTCATATAAAAAATATAACTTTTTAAAGGCATCTTATTTGGTGGATAAATTGGTAAATTAAAATTCTTTAATAAAATAATAATTCTTTCTGTAACATTTTTTTTTAAAAATCCTAAAATTTCAGATGTTCTAGAAGCTAAAATCATACCTATTGACACAGCTTCTCCATGTAAAAAATTTTTATATCCCATAAATGATTCAATAGCATGACCATAAGTATGACCAAAATTTAATAAAGCTCTGCAATTTTTTTCTTTTTCGTCTAAAACAACAATTTTTGATTTAAATTTACAACATTTGTAAATGCAATACAATAAACATTTTTTATCCAATTGTAATAAATTTAAATAATTATTTTCAAGCCATAAAAAAAATAATTTATCAAAAATTATTGAATATTTTATAACTTCAGAAAAACCTGAAGATAATTCTCTTTTTGATAAAGTAGATAAAAATAATAAATCAATAATGACATATTTAGGTTGCCAGAAAGTACCAATCATATTTTTGCCTAAAATATGATTTACTCCAGTTTTTCCACCTACAGAAGCATCTACCTGAGCAAGTAAAGTTGTTGGAATTTGTATAAATTCTATTCCTCTTTGATAAACTGAAGCAACAAATCCTGTAAGATCTCCAATCACTCCTCCTCCAAAAGCTATTAATATAGAATCTCTTCCACAATCTTTTTTTAATAATTCTGTAATAATAGTATTTGCTTCTTTTAAGGATTTATAACGCTCTCCATCTGGTATAGAAATAATTTCAATGTTAATGTTATTACTATTAAAAAATTTTTCAATGTTTCTTACCCATAATTTTAATAAAGTTTTATTTGTTATTAAAATATATCTTTTTTTTTTTTTAAAATAAGATGCAAGATTATTTTTTTTAAATAAATCTAACCCAATTACTATTGGATAACTTTTTTCTTTTAAAGGAACAATAAATTTCTTTAACATATTTTTTTCACTTACAAATTTAGTTGTAAAAAAATAAATTTTTATAAATTCAATGATTTAATTATATTTTGAACAATAGTTTGAGCACTATAATTATCAGCATTTATAATTATATCAGAAATATTTTTATATAAATTTTTTCGTTCATTTTTCATTTTTTTTAAAGTAGATTTTAAAGAATCTTTCATATGTAATAAAGGTCTTTTTTTATCTGTTCTTGTTCTCATTAATTGTTTTTTAATAGTTATTTTTAAATAAATTACAATACCATATGAAGATAAATGTCTTCTATTTTTTCTAGAAAGAATTGAACCACCTCCAGTTGCTAAAACAATTCCTTTTTTATGAGTTAATTCATCAATAATTTTTGATTCTCTTTTTCTAAAACCTGTTTCTCCTTCAACATCAAAAACCCAATTTATATCTGCTCCAGTTCTTTTTTCAATTTCTTCATCAGAATCATAAAACTGCATGTTTAACTGTTTAGCTAAAATTCTTCCAACGGTACTTTTTCCAGCACCCATTGGCCCTATTAAAAAAAGATTTTTTTTTTTCATATTAATTTTTCTATAAAAAAAATAAGTTAATAATTTGTATATTAAAATAATTATAAAACATAATAGAATATTTAAAAAAAATATTTTATTATTTATATACACTCATATGAATAAACTCTAATATTATTTAAAAAATTTATAAAATTGTTTTAAAAAATATATTAAAAATATATAATTTAATATATTATAAAAACTTGACGTTTATATTTTTTTTATTACAATAATAATCAGAAAAAATAAATTGGTGAAATGTCCGAGTGGCTTAAGGAGCACGCCTGGAAAGCGTGTATACGAAAACGTATCAAGGGTTCGAATCCCTTTTTCACCAAAAAAAATTAATAATAATAAAAAAATAAAAAAAAATAAAATGAAAATATTTATTTTTTTATTTAAAAAAATTATTTAATAGATATTGTTAAAGAGAAAAATAGAATTATTAAATTTATTTTTTTTTCGATCGTGAAAATATTTTTTTTATAATTAAAAATATAATCTGGTAGATTCTAAATTAGAATTATTTAAAAATTTAATTTATGAAATACAAATTTATCAATAAAAAATTTCTATATCTATAGTAAAAAATTTAAAATTTTTAAATTAAACTATAAAAGTATTTATTTTTAAAATAAAAATAATGAAAAAAAAAAAAAAAAAAAAAAAAAAAAAAAAAAAAAAAAAAAAAAAATAAAAAAAAATAAAAAAAAAAAAAAATTTTTAGTAAAAAAAAAAAATATTTATCTATTTC